>JAJXWL010000065.1 GCA_021781625.1 bacterium | reverse complement strand
AAATCTAGCTGGCACGGTACGGAAAATGAAAGCATATGACAAACTTCGGCGATGACAGGCCATGTTGTTATAAGTCGATCTTTGATTTGAGGAATAAAGGAAATTATCGAAGTGTGGTAGCTATCCTTTTTGTCGAAAAGGGCAATAAGCGGCCCCGCATCAATGAGAATGTTTTTCAAGGAGAATCTTCTTTATTCTTTCTTTGTAAGAAACGGAACGATCAGAATCCTCACTTCCATATTTTCCAAAGAGGTCTCTGCCGAGCTCATATGGAGTTTTCTTGTGTAGATGTTTCTCTATATATTCAGAAAGTGCAGTACGAATTACTTCTGTTTTTGTCGTGTTTTCAATATGAGTAAGTGCTTCAAGTTGGGCTTCCATCTCATCTGGCAGACGAATAGTGACCATGAATCGCCTCCTGATTTACAAAATGTAAGACAAGTAAGTTAGTTTGTCAAACCAGGACACCGAGCAGTTAAATCACTCTATGCCGTCACGTTCACCATTTTCGGTCTTCCACATATCACCGAGCTTTGACTTAAGAACAGAAGACCTGGATTGTTCACTCATATCCACTTACATTTAACTGGCACTTTCACCCCAAAAAATTCCCAGCGTGGTTTAGACTCGAAACCGCGCTGCTCATGAAACAATCCTAGAGCGGGCTCTTTTTCTTGTCCCCAGGCTTTTTTCTCAAACCTTCACAGCCGGCCCACAACTTCAGCTTCACCAGTCCTCATTTTCAGCCTCTTCAACACTTTTGGAGTCAAAGCAACACACAAGAAAAAAACATAGTATTTAACAACATCAAAGTAATACATCATTTCAAAGTAACTATTTTGAACTTTTTTCAATATCAATTACATTTTTGTTGTTTTTACTCTTGATTATTTCTTCAATGTTCATCACATTAGGAACAGATGGTTTTTGAAAAATCTTTCGTTGAAAGATTTGAATCACTTTGTTCAGACGCGAAACTCGCAAAAAGGAGCATAAAATGAGAAAATCAGGACTTCTCATCACCGCTTTAATCTCAATCGCCGCTTATGGGTTTGCGGATACCCCTGCCCCCGCCCTTCAAGTCAGCGGCTACCTCGAAACAGGCGCCCGCCTGATCAAGTCCAGCAATTATTTTGCTTCGGGACTTTATGGGGACTTATTCAATGACAACACCGCTTCTCCTGGAGGCCGGTTTGACCTCATCGGGAACTACACCAACGGGACAAATGGGGTCACCCTCAAACTGAGAACCGATGAAAATATTTCTCCTAACCCTGCTACGAGCGCCTACAATGCCCCCATTGTTTACAATGCCTTTGCTTGGTCCTACTTAGGGGCTCAAAAAGCCTTTATGCTGAAAGGCGGCATCATCGGTGATTCCACGTTTACGACCCTCGGTGACTATGGCTTCTTTATGCTGGACTCAGCCCCCGGGATTGAACTGTCTTGGTTCCCCGCCTCGGGTTGGACCGTGGGGGGATTCTTAGCGGCCCCAGCTTTCCAAGTCAGCAGTTCTCCCAGTTACTGGGACAACCCATGGTTTTTGGGCGTAGCGTACTCAAGTTCTTCCTTTTCGTTTAATGCGGGCTGGACGTATGGCGCCACGAATGCGAATGCTTATGGAACTCTTGGTACGGATTCCGGAATTTCTGGTCTCAACAACGTGACCGCCAGCTTTTCATACACCGGCGGGCCTTTGTTTGCCGCTGCGGAATACTGCGCCGTCAATCTGAATACTTACTCCACGACGGGGTATACCTTCCTGACCCAAAAAGTGACCTATAATGTGGGTTCCTTTACCCCTGGAGTCACCCTTTACGAATACCTAGCCGGTAACAGCAGTGCCCAAGACGCCTCGAACAACAAAGCCACTTTAGGCTGGCACGTGAACCCGTATGTGGACTACGCCGTCGACAAAGTAACTACCCTTGAGCTGGGTGCAACATACTTTGCCGGTGTTCAGCAAACCAATGGGGCTGTTTTACCCTCTTCGGCGACCTTAAGTTCGATGACAGAAAACAACCAGGCCCAGTTCGACATCAAGCCTCGGGTGTTTTTCAACCTGGCTTCGGATACCTACATTGCTGTTTACTACCTGTACTCGACCAGCGTCGGCAGTGATAAAACAACCTTCAATGGGACCAGCGATTCTTCGAGCAACACCTTCGGCTTGGATCTTCGCTACACGTTCTAATCGTTCCGTGTTCTACGATCTCAACTGAAATGTGGCCGGTCACCAGACCGGCCTTTTTTTAAATCCAAAGGTTTTTCATAAAATGCTCATCATTTTCTCATGAACGCATTACAGCGACCCCGAATTCTGGTCGCCAGGAGGGCTGTATGGAACTGCACCTTGAAAACGGACCCGCAAAGGGCCAGCTTGTGGCCACACCCCAAGGCGATCTAGACCTTTACGCGTCCGTAGATTTTTGTAACCAGGTTTCGCGTCAGATGGAAGACGGCCGACCGCAACTCATCCTCAATTTCAGTCATGTCAGATATTTAGATTCCTCGGGGGTTGGAGCCGTGATCCGTTTAGTTCAAAAAGCTCGTTCTTTGCAAGGTGAAGTCCGCATGGTGGGGCTCACGGGAACCCCCAAAAAAGTTCTTGAAATGAGCAACATCATCACCTTAGTCAAAGTTTTTGCCAGTTTGGACGAAGCGAAGGCTGGGAAGTAAGATGGCGAACTACCTGATCGTCCGAAAGCTGATTGTCGATGACCGCAATGAACTTTTTGATGCCCAAGGCATGAAGTACGCCGAGTTTCCCAGTGACCTGAGCAAAGTACGCATTTTTGCCAGTGAGATTCTCGCCGAATGCCCTTCGGCCTTTTTGGAAGGCAACCTTCTGGAACAACAGCTTTCCGAATTGATTAAAAACGGCATCAAGCACGGAAATAAGGGCAACCCTGCCAAGATACTTCGAGTTTGGTACGATTTGCGCAAAAGGGCCCGTTTTATCGTCGAAGACGAAGGGGACGGTTTTCAAAATCTCGAAGAGTGGAATGAGTTTTTTCGCCGTCGGCAAACCGCCCTGTACCAAGGTGACTTTGACACCTTTTTGAACTTAGCCAGTTACCGAGGCCCTTCTAGCGACGAAAGCGATGGGGGGAACAGCCTCATTGCCGCGTTAGAATATTGGAATGGCGGCATGATCTACAATGCCCGCCGCAATAAGGTGGGAGTTGTCCGCTGGTACTCGTCCGCTCCAGCTTGATCTAATCGATCCTTTTGGTCTTTTATGAAAGGGTAACTTATTTTAGTTAAGATTGTGTTGAAGTCAGGGTTTTTATGTCAGATTCCATTTCTAATATTGCCAGTTCTCAAGAAGACACCACAACTCTCTTGGGTCTGACCCAAGAAGAAGCCCGCCAGCGTGCCGAAACCTACGGGTATAACGAAGTTCCTGAACCTAAAAAAAACTTAGTTCTTGTGTTCCTTAAGAAGTTCTGGGGACTAACGGCCTGGATGCTTGAGGCCGTGGTGATTTTATCCGCCATCCTGGGAAAAACGCTCGACTTGTACATCATCCTCGCCCTCCTCGTGCTCAACGCCATTCTGGGCTTTGTGCAAGAAGTGCGAGCTTCCAAGGCCGTCGAGACTCTTAAGCAAAAACTGAGGATCAACGCGCGGGTCCTGCGGGAGGGAAAGTGGCAGCTGGTTCCAGCCCGCGAACTCGTCCCCGGAGACGTCGTACGCGTCCGAGCTGGAGATTTTGTCCCGGCCGACGTGAAATTGGCGGATGGACAATTAGAGGCTGATCAAGCCGCTCTTACCGGCGAATCCCTGACGGTCCCTAAAGCTCCCGGCGACCTATTATACTCGGGGTCCATCGTCAAAAGTGGCGAGGCCACGACCCAGGTTGAGCTAACCGGCTCCAAAACCTTCTTTGGTAAAACCACCGAACTGGTTCAGACGGCAAAACCCAAACTCCACATGGAAGAGGTCATTGCCCAAGTCGTGAACTGGCTTTTGATCATCGTGGGGGGGACTTTGGCCTTGGCGTTTATCGCCGCCATGCTTTTGGGAATTAACCTGTGGAATGTTTTGTCATTGGCCCTGGTCTTGATGGCTTCGTCGATCCCCGTGGCTTTGCCAGCGATGTTTACCATCAGCATGGCCGTCGGCTCGCTAGAACTCGTGAAACGCGGCGTTTTGGTCACACGACTTTCTGCCGCCGAAGACGCCGCGACCATGGACACGTTGTGCACCGATAAAACAGGCACCATCACTAAAAACGAATTGACGGTTGCCGGGGTGATTCCTTTAGAGGGCTTTACCCAAGAGGAAATCCTCTTGTGGGGAGCCCTCGCCTCGCAGGAAGCCAACCATGACCCCATCGACCTGGCGTTTTTACACGCCGCCCAAGCCCAAGGGCTCAAACCGGAGGCTTGGCAACAAAAACGATTTATTCCCTTTGACCCCAAAACCAGACGCACGGAAGCCGAGGTTCAGAACAACGGAGTATCCCTGACCGTTTATAAAGGCGCGGTGAATGTCTTGGCGGAAATGACCGGGGCAAACCTGGCGAGCCTCACCGAAAAAGCCCACGAGTACGCCGATAAAGGCTATCGTACCCTGGCCGTCGCCGTAAAGAAAAGTGCACAGCTGTCGATGGCTGGACTGATCGCCCTGTACGACCCCCCGAGGCCCGATGCGGGTCAACTGATCAGCGAATTACGTAATCTGGGAATCAAGGTCAAGATGCTCACCGGTGATGCCCTGCCGATTGCCCGCGAAACGGCACGACAAGTAGGCTTGTCAGACGCCATCACCTCCTCGACTGTTTTTGAAGAAGCACATGCCCGTAACGTGCAGGAAGCTGGCCAGGTCGCGGAAGCCAGCGATGGATTTGCCGAAATATACCCGCAAGACAAATTCAACATTGTGGAATCACTTCAAAAAAAAGGTCACATTGTCGGGATGACAGGAGACGGGCTGAATGATGCCCCTTCGCTGAAGCAAGCTGAAGTGGGGATTGCCGTAGCCAGTGCGACCGATGTCGCCAAAGGCGCCGCGAGTGCTGTTCTGACTGGCGATGGTCTAGCCAATATTGTCGATTTGGTCAAAGTGGGCCGGATGATCTACCAACGCATCCTCACCTGGATCTTCAATAAAGTGGTCAAAACCTTTCAGATTGTGGTTTTTGTCGTGGCAGCGTTCCTTTTGACCCACCAATTTGTCGTGTCAGCGTTTGACGTTGTCTTACTCCTGTTTATGATAGATTTTGTGACGCTCTCCATTTCTACCGATAGGGCCCGTTGGTCTCAAGAACCGGACACCTGGGACATCAGCGCTCTTGTGCGCACCTCAGCTGTCATCGGGGGTCTTGTGGTCCTCGAATCCTTGGCGATCTTAGCTGTGGGGATGAACCTGTTTCACCTGGGCGCTACCGTGGGAACGGGAGGTTCTGCGGGACAAGCTTCAACCTTGAATTCGTATTCGTTTGCCATCCTTTTCTACTTTGGTCTTTTGACCGTCTTCATGGTCCGAGAACGCGGTCACTTTTGGGAATCGGCCCCCAGCCCCCAATTGTTTTGGATTACTTTGGCAGACATGGCCGTCGTAGGAGTGATGCTCACCCTAGGAATTCCCGGACTCCCTGCCATCCCCCCCCTGGCCACGGGAACAGTGATCCTGATGTCTGCCGTCTTTACCTTCGTACTCAACGATGGGGTTAAAACCGCACTTCTTCGAGCACAACACCGCAAAAAGGCGGTATAATGGTTTTATGTCTATGCAATACCTACCTCTAAAGAATACCGATCTAACTGTTTCACGCCTTTGCGCCGGAACCATGGGCTTAGGCGGCGGTTGGGATCGTTCTACCCAATTATCGGCTCAGGACGAGGACCAAGCCCGAACCTTCATTCGAACCGGCCTAGACCTGGGCATCAATTTCTTTGACCATGCGGACATTTATGCGGCGACCCGCGCCGAAGCCGTGTTTGGCCGAATTCTCAAAGAAACCCCCTCTTTGAGGAACCAAATGGTCCTGCAGACCAAGTGCGGTATCCGGTGGAAAGATGATCCTCCCGGGACCCCCCAACGTTTTGACTTTAGCAAAGAGCACATTTTGCGCAGTGCTGAAGCCAGCCTAAAGAGACTCAACACCGACCACCTGGATATACTTCTTTTGCACCGCCCCGATGTCCTCGCTGAAGGCGAAGAAATCGCCGAAGCCTTTGAAACGCTGAAGAGTTCGGGGAAAGTTCGGTATTTTGGGGTCAGTAACCAAAACCGAGACCAGTTGGCCTACCTACAAAGTTTTTTAAGCCAACCCCTCGTCGTCAACCAAGTGGAAATGAGCTTACTGCACCACGGGTTTGCCGAGGCGGGAATCTCATTCAACCAGTTCCCGGCCAGGTACCCCAACGGCTGGGAAGGTTTGGTGGAATACTGTCGGCTTCAGGGCGTTTCCCTGCAGGCCTGGAGCCCCTTAGCCCGTGGTGTGGTCACCAATACTCAAGCCGCCGACCCCCGACACCGCGCGACGGCAGAACTGGTCAACCGTTTAGCTAGTGATCATGGGGTTGCCCCCGAAGCCGTCGCCCTAGCCTGGCTATTACGGCACCCGGCGCAGATTGTCCCCGTTTTAGGGACCACCCAAAGCGACCGTCTGACGGCCTGTGCTACCGCCGTGGACCTGACCCTGACCCGTGAAGAATGGTACCTACTTTTCGAGACGGCCCGCGGCCAGCAGATGCCTTAACTCTCGGAAATCTCATCAAAGTTTAACAATGGTTTTCTAGACTCCCCCTAAGGAGTCTAAGATGGAACCTTCAGAAGTAGAACTTACGGAAGCAAAGGCGACGTTCACGTCTTCGCCCGTGCTTCAGACCATCGTCTCAGACAAAGCCTATGGGGCTTCACTCCTGCGCGTTGCTAGCAGTTTTCGCTTTGTTTTTGATGATACTCGAGTCGAGGACGTAGCTCATGAATTTCAACAAGTTCCTGATCTCTTAGCGCTCGGGATCTGTGCCGCAGATGGAAAAGCCCTCGGTCTTATTACCCGTCAGGCGTTGTTTGCCCAATTAGGGAAACCCTTTGGGCAGGAGATTCTCAATAAAAAGCCCATCGGCAGTCTTGTCGAATCGGCACCTGCTTTTGACCAGCATGATAACCTCTTTCATGTCGTCGAACAACTTCAATCGCAGATGGACCGGGCCTCGATTTACTATTTTCTTTTGACGTCCACCGGCGGTAAGTTCGCGGGGATTTTCTCTTCGAAAGATATCCTGTCGTACTTATCGCGCATCACCCAAGAAGACATCACCCTCGCCGGGCAACTTCAGGAGCGCCTGGTCCCCCGACAAGCTAGATATGACCATGAAAAGTGGCAAGCCGAAGCCTTTTCCCAGTCGGCCAAAGGTCTAGGGGGAGATTTTTATCATATCCACGAATTGCCGGACGGCCGCTTATTCCTGGCATTGGGGGATGTTTCGGGCAAAGGGGCTGCCGCTTCCATTTTAACCAGTTTACTGTGGGGCGTTCTGGAGTTTTATGATTATCGCAAGGGACTCAAAACCCTGATTCAACAGCTCAACGAGGCTTTGATTCGCACCTTTCACCTCGAAAAGTATTTAACGGCTGTTTTTTTACTGGTGGATTGGCGACGCCATGAAGTGGTGATCGCGGACATGGGTCATGGGCACAACTGGATCATCCGAGGCGGACGGCCTCGCCCCCTCCGTTTTCCGAGTATGAATTTACCTCTGGGGATCGACCAGGCGCTCTCCCCTCAACTGTACCGTTTTCATGTCCGCCCGGGAGATTTTCTTTTATTTTACACCGATGGGCTAACCGAACAAGTGAACCCTGCCGGTGAAGAGTGGGGCGAAGAACGGCTCTTGACCCACCTCCTCGAAAGCCTGAACCAGGGGACAGACATAATCCCCCGCCTGCTCAAAGCCGTCGAAAACTTCCAAGCGGGAGTTCCCCGCCTGGATGATATGACCTGGTTGCAGTTGGCCGTCAAGTAGCGGTTAGCTGGCTCCGTGCGGGGTCAAATGGTGTTCCGACGCGTAGTGCTCTAAATACCGCATCAAGGTTGGCAGATTCCAGTGGTAAACAATGGTCCGGGGCACATACCCATGCAACAAGTGCGGGTCTGAAAAATCCACGGGAACTATCTTATCATCGGCGGCAAAGGCCCAGGTGTAGCCTGCCGACAGAACAAGCTTCTGTACCGCTTCGGGAGCCAGCCCATAGGGGTAAGCAAACATTGTGGGGCGATACCCCAGAATTTTGGTGAGTGGTTCGGCTGGCCACAACGCTTCGTGCCGAACTTGTTCGGGATCGGTGCTCCAGGCATGTTCCGTCATCGGTAAGTGGTAGTAGCCATGGGCTCCAAATAAAAAGCCTTCTTTTTCCAGCTCATGAACACGGGCCGAGGTGATGGTAAACCGGCTTCGGTCAATGGCATGAGGGTAAATAAACAAAAAGGGTTTCAGGTGTCGAGGTTCAAAGACTTTATGCAAAGCCTGAAAAATGCTGTGATTGCCGTCATCAATCGTCAGGACGATCGACAAGTCTGGCCCCGTCTTCCCGGCGATT
>JAJXWL010000064.1 GCA_021781625.1 bacterium | reverse complement strand
ACCATTCACCACCGCTTGAAAGGGATGGAATATGTAGCGGGTTGGCTCGTTTGCCGATTTAATGATCATCGCGATGCCCTCAAAAGTAACTGTGTCGCCATTCTTTAAGTCCGCCAATTCGAAACGGGCATACCCTGGCAACATCAAAACGTATTTCACCCCGTCAGCTTGAAATAGGGGAACCAGGGTTTGGCCTACCAAAAGCGTTCCTGTGGCTTTTTTGTATTCGCGAGTGATGGAAGATCCTTCGGCCCAACCACTACCTTGGTTACCAAAACCTCCACCGAACATCGGACCACTACCTGGGCCATTTCCCGGACCAAAGCCTCCAGGACCCATGTTTTGAGCTGTTGCCGTAGTGGCGGCAACGAGGCCGGCCAGCAACAGAGCAAAAGCAACGGCAATTCTTTTCATTTTCTTCCTCCTGGCTAAAACGCCACTCATGTCACTGCATATACCGTGCCAGAAATTGCGTAATTGCAAGGAAAAAAATTCTTCAAAGGAAGTGAGCTTGGTAAGTTGTTTTCATGTATGTGTTTATGTATCCATTTCCAAAGGGTGGCCGCTTTGAAACCGAGTCAATTTCAGAAAAACCTCCCCTGATATGGTGAGAAAAAAATGTTAACTCTCGTTGCGGCGGGAAGATTTTTCCCATACAATCGAAGCATGGTCGATGCCCCGGCGCATGGGCTGGCCGTGTTCACCTTGGCCGCGGCGGCTGTCCTCTTTATGGGAAATCCTGAACCACCTCACCTTTGGCTGGGCTTTGCCGGTGATCTTATGGCACCACTGAGCTTACAGAATCAAAAGGATTTGCATCGCATTTATACTGGGGTAGAACCTTGGCTCAGGTCGGATGATTTGAACTTTATCAATATGGAAAGCCCAGTAGAGGATGATCGACCACCCAGTGGTTACCCGGCATTTAATACACACTCCTCTTATGTGGAGGCGGCAATACAAGCTGGTTTTAACGTCTTTAATACAGCCAACAACCATGCAAATGACTTTGGCTGGCCTTCCGTTCGGGGTACGACGGAGGCTTTTGAGTCGCTTTCACAAAAGTATCCGATTTGGTACTCAGGAGTCCGTCAGGACCCCGAGCAAAAGTTTTTGGATGACGTGATTAAAATTCATGGTTGGAAAATTGGCTTTCTAGGGTTTTCTACCTTTGTAAACCAACCCGAAGGCAAAGAGGGGGTTGCCCTGTACCCCTATCATGATTTTTGGGGCGATAAGAATTTAGGAGCCCGGTTAGAAGCTTTAAACCGTGTTCGAGAACTTGCCGAAAAAGTCGATTGGTTGGTTGTTGCGGTACATGGCGGGATTGAGTATGACCCCGTGACTCAGCCTTGGGAATACCGCTTCTTTGATGAGCTAGCTCAAGCCGGAGCAGATGTCGTTTGGGTTCAGCATCCGCATGTTTTACGACCATGGTGGCTCGTCAAAACGAAACGGGGAGAAAGTCTTGTCTTATCGTCGATGGGCAATTTTGCTTCGGATCAAACTGAGGACTTAGGTCCCTCCGAGGGATGGCGCAACCGAGCTGAAACAGGGGATTCCTGTTTAATGCGCATCCGGGTGGGTCTACGGCACGGCCGTTTAACCCTTGAGGATCTTCAACCTGTGCTTTTATCCCAGTTTTGGGATAGCCAAGGGGAACGAATTTTGCCCACCAAAAGCTTGGCTCAGCAAGGACCGGTTTTATGGCGAGGCTATTACGAAGATAATGAACGACGGCAAGAAGCTTGGGCAAACTCTGGTAAGCGAATAAAGGACTAAGTGGTGAACGGTGAACCCAGGGTGTGGCAAACTATCAGGTCCCCCTGTCAAACGGAGCTGAGTATTCAAAAATCGAGGTTTTTGGGCCTCCTTTACCCCTGCCAGGAGGCCTCGGCCGCACGTGAGTTACTTCGTTCACTTAAAACGGAATACCGCGAGGCCACGCACGTTGTTCATGCCTTTCTTTGCGGTTCTGAAGCTAGTCTCACCATGGGTTGTTCTGATGATGGGGAGCCGTCAGGTACCGCAGGCCGGCCAGTGCTGGAAGTCCTTAAAGGGGGACTGTATACGGATGTTTTTTTGGCTGTCATCCGCTGGTTTGGTGGCATCAAGCTAGGAACCGGCGGCTTGTCCCGGGCCTATGCAGATACCGCTAAAGCTGTCCTGGCTCTTGCCGAGTGGAAACCCCGTAGACTACTCAGCAAATTGACCGTAGAAGTGCCCTTTGCTGACGAAGGTCGTCTTCGGAGAGCACTAGAACGCTTTGGTGTCAAACAAATCCATGCTCGGTATGAAGAGGCTGTGTGCTTAGACTTTGAGGTTGAACAAGCCCTTGTTCGTGAGTTGGAGGCGGTGCTTACCACGGAAACACAGGGGAGAGCCCGCTGTTTGAACTTGGGGTCTTAGGGTCGAGGGGATCTAAAATTCAGGAACTTGAGGCAGTGTCCCTTTACGAATCATGAGGTCGTAAAGAAAGAGTTCTAAGAGTAGACCGTGATGTTCGGCGCGGTATTGGCGCAGACGAAAATCAAATTCCGCAAGGAGTACAAGGATATTTTGGACCTCTGCCAAGGTGTAATTACGCGAGGCGACCTTGTAGTTGGCTTGGGCTTTTTTGGCACGAACATTCAGGGCTAAAAGACTTTCTTCGACGGTATTTCGCTCGAGAAGTTTGACCTGAAAATTCAGCAGCACTTTAAATTGCCAGACCAGGCCTGCCAGCAATCCAATGCCTTCGGTTTCTTTTGCAGCAAGGATTTTCTTGAGAACTTCGAGGGCTTTGGGAAAGGAGCCTTCGGCAATCCGTTCAAAAAGCGTAAAGACATTTTCTTCACGAGTATGGACAAGAAAGTTTTCCAATGCCTCCAGGGTTATAACCGCGCCGGAACCCAGAAAGGCTGACAGTTTTTGTGCTTCAAGACGTATCTGGTCGGTGTTGTTTTCAACCATTTCCAGAAAGAAATCGGCGGCATCAGCCTCCATCGTCAGGCCAAGTTTCTGGAAATGATTCATGACCCAGCCTTTTTTCTGCTGGTCAAACATTTCCCAAAAAATTTTGATTTGCTCCTTGGGAATGACTTTTCCAAGTGTATCGTGCCGAGTTTCGTCGGAAAGTAGGACAAGAGTGGACGGCGGGTCAGGGTGGTTTAAAAAGTCCTTCAGCTTTTCCGAGTCGGCTTTTTTTAAGTCTTCGGCATTTGAAACCAGCAAGAGCTTATGTGCGCAAAATAAATCACCGTTGAGGGCCAGCGACAAAAGTTCAGAAAAATCACTTTCAAAAGCATAATGTCGATGAACTTCCGGGGCTTGCCGGAATTCGGTTTCGAGACTTTTCTTAAGTTCCTGAACAAACTCTTGTTTCTGACCCGTTTCGGGACCAAGGAGTAGCCAAATCCTAGATTTGCTTTTCGACTTCACTCGTACCGCCGAATTAAATTGACTAATTTCCCCAAGATTCTCACATTTTGAGTAAAAATCGCATTGTAAGCCGGGTTTTCAGGTTGAAGTTTGACACGATTTCTTTCTTTGAAAAAACGTTTCAGGGTTACTGCATCGTCTTCTGTCATGGCAACGACAATCTCACCGTTTTCCGCCGAAGCTTGGGCACGGATGACAGCCAAATCACCGTCCATGATTCCTGCACCCTGCATGCTATCTCCATGAACACGAAGAGCAAAGTGACTTCCTGCCCCCAGAAAGGTAAGGGGAAGGAGAATATTTCCATCAAAATTCTCTTCAGCCATAATGGGAAGCCCGGCAGCGACCCGGCCTAAAAGCGGTATTCGGAGGATAGCATGGTCTTCGGAATCTTCTTCGAGAATTTCAATGGCACGGGAACGATTCTGGTTGCAGTGAATTAAACCCTTCTTTTCGAGAGCTTTGATATGATCGTAGGCACCTTTGACAGAAATATCGAAATTATTGGCGATCTCGCGAATGGTGGGAGGAAATTTATTGCTGAGAAGGTACGACTTAATGAAATCGAGAACTTCTTCCTGTCGTTTTGTGGTTGCCTTCATTTTCCTGACTCGATACCAAATTTTTTCAGTTTACTATGCAGGTTGCTGGGGTAAAGACCCAAGGCCTGCGCAGTCTTAGAGACATTATAGCGGTTTTCTCGAAGTTTTTCTTCGATTAAAGCCCTTTCGAAGGCTTCTTTAGCCTCATTGAGTGGCATGGAGAGCCACGGTTGCAATGGTGTTACGGGTGCTGTAACCGCAAAGCTTTGTCCGAGAATGACTTTTGTTTGTTCCGCATCAATTTCATCATTGTCCGTCATGATCAGAAGGCGCTCTAGGAAATTCTTCAATTCCCGAATGTTTCCTGGCCAACTGTGTTCACAGAGCACTTTCCACGCCTCTGGGGTGAACTGAGGGATAGTTTGCAACTCAGTTTTTGAATCTTTTCGGAATTTCTTAAAAAAGTAGTCGACCAAGAGGGGCAAATCTTCTTGCCGCTCTCTTAATGGGGGAACATAAATCGGAACGACGTTGAGACGATAAAATAGATCCTCACGAAAGCGACCTACCCCCACCTCTTTTGAGATGTCCTTATTCGTTGCACTAATAACCCGAACATCCACCTCAAGGGTAGTTTCTCCCCCGACACGTTCAAAACGCATTTCTTGAATGGCTCTCAACACTTTCGCTTGAGCGTGTAACGACATGTCGGCAACTTCATCGAGAAAAAGTGTCCCCCCATCGGCTAGCTCAAACTTGCCTTTTCTACGGCCAACGGCGCTGGTGAAAGCCCCTTTTTCGTGCCCAAAAAGCTCGCTTTCAATGAGAGAATCAGGGATGGCGGCACAATTCACTTCTACAAAGGGGCGGCGAGAGCGTTGACTTTGTCGATGAATTTCGCGGGCTACTAACTCTTTTCCCGTCCCATTCTCACCTAAAATGATGACTCGCGAGTCGGTTGCGGAGCTTTGTTGAATCAGCTCGCGTACGCGTTGCATCGCCGGGCAATCCCCTATCATCGTATCTTCCAAAAAAAGTGACTCCCGTAGCTCGCGATTTTCTCGAGATAGGGCTGAAAATTTTAGAGCATTTTGGGTGCTGGCCAAGGTTTTATCGATGGAAAGAGGTTTTTCTACGAAGTCAAAGGCTCCTTCTTTAATGGCTCGTACGGCCATGTCAATCTTGCCATGCCCAGAGATCATAATGACGGGAACATCGGGCCAGTCCGCTTTGACCGCCTTCAGAACGTCCAGGCCCCCCATTTCTGGCATCCAAACATCTAAAAAGATTAAATCTACCAATTCGGTTTTTAGAAGTTTTAAGGCTTCGTAACCGGAAGAAGCTTCTAAGACAGAAAAGCCTTCATCTGTAAGAACGGCACCAAGAACGGAGCGAATTCCTGGCTCATCATCAATGATCAAGATGGGGTTTCGCATGCTTCCTCCATCGGTAATTCCACAAAAAAAGTCGTCCCATAGCCAGCTTGGGATTCAAACCAGACGGTTCCTTCATGGTCAAAGACCAGTCTTTCGACAATAGCCAAACCCAAGCCGGTTCCATCTTTTTTCGTAGTAAAATACGGCTGAAAGGCACGGGCTTGGACTTCTTCAGAAAGACCTGGGCCAAGGTCATGAATTTGAACTCTACAATAGGTTTTGTCCCCTTTTTTGACAAGGCTGGAACGTAAAAAGAGTTCTCCTGACCCATTCATGGCTTCCACAGCATTTTTAATCAAATTGGTAAAAACCTGACCCATTTGAGCCCTATCGGCATAAAGTTCTATCTGAGGTTTGAGCCCTTCGGCATGAACGAGGATGTCAGGGTGTGAGGCTGTGTAAACTGTCAGGATAGATTCCAGTAAGGGGGACAGCAAAAACTTCTGTTTTTTAGGGGCGGGAAGCCGAGCAAAGTCCGAGAACTCTTTTAAAAGGATGTCTAGGCGTTGGACTTCAGTGAGGATTGCTTGCACAGCTGGTTCAACAACTTCGGCTAAATGCTGGGGATCTGAGTCTTTGCGCCGTTTTATGCGTTCTGCAGAGAGCCGAATTGGGGTAAGCGGGTTACGAATTTCGTGGGCCAGTTGGCGCGCGATTTCTTGCCAGGCCGTAATTTTTTCAGTTTGCTGGATTTTGGTGCGGGATAAAGCTAACTCGCTGGTCATGGCGTTAAAAGAGGAGGCTAAGAAGGCCAGTTCGTCGTGTTCCGGAGTTAAAATTCTTACGGTATAGTCACCTTCGGCGACACGTCGGGTCGCCGTCTCAAGGTTAATAAGTGGCCGAATCAAGTCGTCACCCATGGTAAAACCGATGAGAACCGCAATGAGGAAAATCGGCAAAGCGAACATCAAATAAAAGAAAAGAATCAGCGTATGAAAGGTATGCCGATATTGACCCAATTGGTGGGCCGTCTCTTGAAGATGATTAAGTGAGGGGAGTAGCCAGGATCTTAGAGTGGCGTCGATAAAGGTGACAGAAAGCAAACCTTGGGGAAGGGAGGCTAAAATCGCGGCCAAACTGAAAAATAGTGTCAGCCGAAGTTTAAGACGGCTCCCAGACAAGTTTTGTTTTCGCTGGCGCCAGAGTTGAAACCCTTGGTAGGCTACAGCTCCCAAAAGTGTTAGGGGTAAAAGCGATACGACTGGGATGAGGGCTTTATTGAAAAGAGAATTCCCCCTGGCAATGTCGGAAAGGACTTGTTGTGATAAAAAAAGGGTGAGCGTTATTAATAAGAGGTAGAGAAATAACAGACTGAGAAAAGGGCCGAGACGCTTGGAACTAGAAAGATCTTTATCCATGGACTCCAACCCTAAAGTGCCCTGAAATGGCCGTCGATGTCTTCTTCGAAGCTTATTCTTCGAAGCGGTTGTCAATCAGCAAAGCAATGGCATCAACGGCTTGTTGTTCGTCAGAACCGTTAGCAGAAATCTTTATGGGTGTATTACAAAGCACACCCAACGTGATTAAGCCCATAATGGACTTGGCATTGATTTTGTCGTCTTCTTTTTCAATAAAAATTTGAGATTCGAACTTATTGGCAAGCGTGACAATCATTCCAGCGGGACGAGCGTGAATTCCTGCGCGGTTCTTCACAGTCACAACTTTTTCAACCATTATTCGAAAACCTCAATCACTGGGCGTTTAACCCTTTTGTCTTACGTAAATATACGTTACGAGCGTTCTCACTTTCAAGCCATTGAATGACATTTTCATGAAATTCTTGTGCAGAATGTATACCCATTTTCTTTAGACGATGATTCATGACGGCAGTTTCGATGATAATGGCAATGTTTCGACCAGGTTTAACTGGGATTTGCATCAAGGGAAGCTTAACTCCCAGGATTTCTGTCGTTTTATCCTTGGTCCCCAGCCGTTCATATTCTTTCGTCGGGTCCCACAGTTCCAATTCCATCACCATCTCGATCTCTTTTTGAAACTGAATGGCGGCGACGCCAAACAGCTGAGCGACATTGATAATGCCAATGCCACGTACCTCAAGGTGGTGGCCCAGGGCGGGGTTTACGGGTTTTCCCAGCAGGGTATTCCCACTGACACAACGGATGTCTACAGCATCATCGCAAACTAAGCGGTGACCTCGTTCAATCAGTTCCAAGGCGGCTTCGCTTTTTCCCACCCCGCTATCCCCTCGGATCAGAACTCCCAGCCCGGAAACTTCGACAAAGACACCATGAATTGTCTTTTGAGGGGCAAACACATCGTCGAGAGCTCGAATGATCCGGACTGTAAAATCTGAAGAATTGAGGTCTGAGACGAGGACTGGACAACCGTACTTTTCGGTAATCTGTAGAAATTTCTCTTCTGGGCGGTAACCGTTAGAGAAAATACAGCAGGGGATCTGCTGAGAAAAAAATCGCTCAATGTCTTCCCAATGATCTTTTTGAGAAAGCTGTTTGAGGTAAGAGGTCTCACCGTTGCCGAAAAGCTGAATCCGTCTCGCATTGAAATCCTCGAAGAAGCCGCTTAAGGCCAAACCAGGACGGTTGATGTCGGGTTGGGTAATGTTGCGGGTCAGACCCTTGCGTCCAGCTAGACAGACCAGCTGAAGAGCGTTGTGGTCTTTGAGATCGAGATCCAAGAGGTCTAAGACTGTAAAGCTTTTCGGCATATTAACTTATTCCTCTTTTATGGCGTGATGAGACTGATGATGATGGTCTTTGACCTTCTCCTTCTCTTTGCTAATCTTAGCGTCCAGTTTATCGATGAGTTTCTCGATGGCGGGATAAAGCTCAAGGTCGACTTCGTGCAAGTGGACGGTGGTTCCCCAGCGGAAGTGAATGTTACTTTCCACGCGGTATTCGTTCTTGTCCTTCGTGATGACGATGTCAGCATTGACGATCAAATCCTTAAAAGGGTCGAGATGACTCATCTTGTCATCGAGAAATTCCTTGGTTCGGTCGCTGATGTCGTAATGGACTCCTTTCATTGTCAGGGTCATGATCGTTCTCCTTAGGGTCAGATTTCCTCGCCGGCTAATTCCAGGCGGTATTTGGTGACGGTACGGCGAGCTATGGTGATGCCACGGCGGGCAAGAAGATCCGAGATCTTCTGGTCAGAAAGCTTTTTTCCGTTCCCGTTCTCACTAAGAATCTCTTTAATCGTCTGCTTGACACCCTCCT
>JAJXWL010000063.1 GCA_021781625.1 bacterium | reverse complement strand
CTGAATAGGAACGTTGATAACTATTGTTCCGGCATTATATCCACCGTTTTCGTTAGAGACTGTAAAGGTTGTTGACGTACTCAACATGATCTCTGACCCGTAGAAAACATGTGGAATTGTAAGACTTACGGCACCAATAAATCGCTGACCTTCAGGTACTAAGATTTTAGTAGCTGCGTGTTCGGAAAGTACTGCCTGTGCAATCACTATGTTTCCAACTTTCAATTTAGCATTGACACTTTGTTCCAAATCAAAGAAATCATATGCATTGGCAACATCGGTGGCCCAAACACTAACTTTGGTGCCCTCTGTTGATACGTGCAAGGTAACCGTTTCGATTAACCAGCCACCACTTGCTGAGCCATCCTCTTCTATATCACCTGGGACCATCCAAGCTCCAAATCCTGATTTAGAAATTACTCCGTTGTTGTTCTCTAGTTGCCCGCCGGCGTAAACAATATCATTTTTCCACTCGCCAGGAGAAGCATTATCCCCAGGCATATTTCGATTATAGACCGAACCTGAAATGGAAGCATCACTCTGAGCACTCGCCGTTGCCTGAGCCAAGAAGTTATGAGCGTCTTGGAGCTCAGTATAGAGCGGGCAACTAATCCCTCCGTACGACACTCCCGTATTACTTATACTGACATTGGCTTGTACGGCGGTTATCGAACCTCCAAAACTGTCTTGCCCAGTGTCAACATTATGACTTGCAGACATACCCAAAGCGCTTGCATCGAAGTACCCGCCAGTTGCCATTGCCATACTTCCCCAACCGTACTGGACACCGATTCCGACATGTAACTGCTGAAAACCTACCCAAAGCCCAGCATTCCAGATTCCTCCAGAATAAGAACCATTGGTGCCCCATACTTGAGTCGTCCCGAAGTCGAAACCTACGCAATATGCACTTGCGGAAATATCACCCGAGACAGTCCATCCAGAATTCGGATTCCAGCTTGCCGACGCTCCAAGGTTGAAACTGAACACTCCAATATCGACTCCGGCACCGAAGCCAGTTTCAACGGTATTGTCGTGGTAAAAATCAACGCTGGCACCTAGTCCGATTGAATCTTGGTTATTGTTTCCAAAACTAATCCCAGCTCCAATTCCAATCCCGATTCCCCATCCGTGGTTCGAATCAAACGAAATGTCGAGCCCAAATCCTAGATTGAACCCCCATAGTCCGGAGGGGTCTAGCGTCCCTAGTGGGTTATTCCCTCCATAGGCGTACCAATTACTCCCTTGCCCCGCGGGGTCTTCGGAGATAAATCTACCCAGACTTGCATCATACCAGCGGGCATTGTAGTACCAGAGTCCGGTATCAACGTCATAGTCCTTACCAGTAAAGAATCCTGTGAATTGATAGGTCCCTTGATGTCCCGCTACTCCTCCAAAGGGCAAGTATTCGGAACTCCAGACAACTTGCACACTACCCGCTATTAGTTGACCTGAGGCGCACTCCGCATCCCTCACGGTTCTATCCTTCCCTAAGTCCTTCCGCCTGGTTCAATTCCAGCGAAAGCTGCTCTCAAAGAGCTGACACGAGCCTAAGCTGTCCGATGGCTGTTGGCAAGAACGTTTAAGTTCTAGACTATGAAGCTTTTCTCTTCTATGCTTTCAGTTATCAAGCTTCCTAAAATGAGCAAGAAAGGATGCTTCATTCTTATTCTCGGACCTAGCAGACTTTGAAATTCCATCTTGATCAAAAAATTCATATACATAGCACCCATCGTATCGACTGTACGCCGAAACATTAAATGTCAAAACCTCGTCCTTATGGAAAAAATATGTCAAAAATCCTTTAAAATCGTCTAGCACGATGTATTTATGATTTGTCTCGAAAAAATCATTATTCATTCTGTCGCTCCTAAAATACGAGCCTTATGGCATGGGCATATGCAATGGGTTACCGAGCCTAAAACAATTTCTTAAGACCCGCCCGTGCACCAACCACGCTTTTCTTCACCTGTCACGTATTTACGGACTAATCTTTACCCTTGCGGGTTTCAATTTCCTCATCATGGCACACAGAAGTTGTTAGGCATCAGAATTCCCTAATTTTCACCACCTCGCCTTCCAGGACGATCACTGATCTAATGCAAAGTTTGAACTTCAAGTCAGTGAAAACGTATCCGTCACCAGAGACGTTTTTGGTGATCATCGGATTCTCGCGCCCCATAAGGTCGCCAAGGTTGAGACTCATATTCAACGTCTTTCCAGATGTGCTATTTGGAAACTTTTTCCGGACTATGTCTTCAAGTTCGCTGAGTTTTACTTCCTTTCCTGGAAGTTGACCAAGCGCATAAATAACTTGGTTTCTCCGGCCGGCTTCTGTTTCACGAGCATTCATGGCGCTTTGAATTATAGCGTATAGGTCAGCTAGATTATTAGCAACCCACTTCTGGTCGGTAGCCGTAAACAAGGTAGAGACTGCCGCCATACTTGGTTTTGCCAGTTTCGCCAGTTCCAATCCGTATTCATGAACCCGGTCCGGAATACCGTGCGTCAGGTACATCACATGTTCAACGATATCGTCGAGTGAAGGAACATCAAAACCTAGTTCTTCTTCAAATCCTTTCCGGAGAAGTTCCCTTACTTGGTCTTTGCTCAAGGGATCGAGTTTGTCGAGTTGCCGAATTCGCCTAGCGACTGGCCTGCTCGCTGCGACCGAGACAATAACATACAGGATGTTCACAGGAGTTCCTACAATCAGAATCTTTGTCCGATATTTTCCATAGCGTTCGTCATCGAGCAAAAGGATAATGTTTGAAAGTTCTTCAAGCAAAGTCGTGTTTCCGACAATACTTTCAAAGTTATCAAATACCAGAACGTTTGTCGACTTTTTGTTCTTTTGGTGTAGAAACTCAAATGCTCTCTCTACAGGTTCTTTCTGGACAATCCTGTACTCTTTTTGTTTTTCGCCACTCACCAAAACCCTGAAGGCAGCGCCCATACGACCCAGAAACGGGAGTTTTGCCTTCATGTCGGCAGTCGCCTCGCCTTCCTTCTTTGATGTCGTGCGCGTTGCCTGATGGATGTTCTCTAGTTCCCGATCAACGGTATTTTCAAGTTCCTTGGCTATACTGCCAAAACGCGAGGCATTCGCCATATTGCAGTTAAGGTACTCAACTTTTGAATCTGCGAAGACTTTCTTAAAGAGCCAGGATTTTCCAGTACCGCTTTCGCCGTAGAGCACGAGGTGCTTCGATTCTTTGATAGCTTGGACCAACTCAGCCTCGCGATCCGGCCTGTGGATATACATGACAGGATTCACGTTGGGGCTACTGGGGGTAAAGACTTCCTCTGGCTCTTTCATCGTTTTTCCTTTTTGTGCAGTAGAGACATCCTTTACACTTTTGGTCGAACCGACTGTAAAGGATGTCCTTACACTGTACCCTCAACCCTTCTAACGAGGTTGTAGAAAAATCTTCTTAAAAGGCGAAACCAAAGGTCCTTTTCTCAATTGTATCCGGCATCTTCATGAAATCAAGCTAAAAATCCTCATCTCGGAGCGATTCACTCAAGACGATCATCGAATGGACTACGGCAGAACTATTAGCCTTACCCGAGGTACGAGGTCGAGCGATTCCTCAAGATTGAACAACCCTACCCCCATCCATGGTGCCTGCAACTTTTCAATTTATGTGATTTGCGTCCTCAAGGAACGTATGCCCCGAGCCACTACCGTTTTGTGACCCGCTTCTGGTAACGGATTGAAAACTGCCACTTTTGCATCGAAAACAGCAGTGGGCAAGCGTTGCAGCGCTAGCAGGAACCGATTCTGGATCAGCAGGGGGCATTTTCACCGTCGCCAGTGGAGCATTCCGCCCCGGTTGGTCGAAAACCACGGCTTGCCCCGGGATCATAGTTCCTATCACTTTATTGAATCATTTCTCTCAGTGTGGACAGATCCTTTTGGGCGTAATGTTCGGAGATGAGCATCAGGTCATTCGCCACAGTTGGATTATCGGATCAGACACCGTGGTCAAGGCTCACCATCCAGGGAATGCCGAATTTGTCGTGGCACATTCCGAAATACGGCCCCCAGGGAGCATTGCCGATGGGCATCGTTTCCTTGCCGCCGTCGCAGAGCATCTTGAAAACTCGGTCAGCTTCGGCCTTGTCATCGGCCACCACCATCACGTTGAAATTGGTTCCGAAGGGGACCTCGGGGCTGAGGCCCTCGACCACATCGCTCCCCATAAGGTGAACTGTGTCGGTGAGGGGAAGCTGAACGTGCATGATCTTGGCTTTAGCGGCCTCGGGAACCTCCCCGGCAAAGGGGGTTTCCCCGAAGGTCTGGAGGGCGACGATCTTGGTTTGAAAGACCTTTTCGTAATAGGTAAAGGCTTCCCGGCAGGTTCCCAGGAAATTCAGATAAAAATGCGCCAGCTTCATCAACAGCCTCCTTATCGTCCGGCCCGTGATTCAGGCCGTCACTTTAAAATCAGACATTCGGTTCGGAAGGTCAAGCTAGCGGTTCAGGGATTAACGATGGTGATCTTTCCCTTGTAGGCGTTGGCCTTAATGAGCACCAGGGGCCGGGTTCCCTCTCCCGAGGTCTGGTCGTGCATTCCTCCCTTGTACGCCCAGCCCCGAAGATCCACCCGGAACCCCCGGGGAACAATAATTATTAGAGTCCCCTTGTAACAGTTGGCCTTGATCTCAACCCTGTCCCCCGAAAACTGAGCCTTGGTCAGATCGAGAACCTGGTTGCCCTTGTACACCTGGGTTTTGAACCGGCTGCCCAGGACAAATGAACCGCCTTTGGTTTCGGAAGATTTGTAGGTTGATACCAGCTTCAGGGGTGCAGCGGGCCCTTGAATCGCTCCGACAGTGGGGACCACGGCGATTTCCGATACCGGCAGGTCTCCCAGTATGGGTACCAGATCGCCCCGGACCTTGGCGCCCAAGGCCGCTTTGACCCGGTCGCCCAATTCGCCATCGTCAAGCCGCCCTTCCAAAAAGGCGGATTGGAGTCGGCTTACAGCGTCGTCTCGGTCTTTGTGGGACAAACGCATTTCTTGGTCATAGTTCACCATTACCTCCCTCGTTTCGCAGCTGGGCCCTCAATAGATCCAGGGTATTAATTTTTTTTCTGTCAATCGGCGCACACCATTTCGAGGGGTGTAGGCGGATACCTTTTCGAAAGTTTTCAGCGTATTACCCATTCGAGCCTCCTTTGGGTGTGAGCATGGTTTCGTAGTTTTTCAGACGGTAGCTTCGTCCATCAATGTTGAAGATATTGGCCTTATGAAGCAGTCGGTCTAGGATGGCGGTGGTAGCAGCCTGGTCGCCAGAGAATACTGTCACCCAATCACGCACCGAACGGTTTGAGGTGATGATGGTCGAGCCCTTCAGATAGCGTGCTGCGACAAACTGAAAGAACAGGTGAGTTTCCTGGCGGTCCAGGGTTTGGTATCCGAGTTCATCGACTATCACCAAACTGTTTTTTACGTACACTTGTCGTCGCTACCAGGAAACTGGGGTATCGCTTCGCCGTTTCAGATGAAGCATCAACTCCTCGGCGGTATAGTAGCTGACCGAGTGACCCAATTCCACTGCCCGTACGCCCAAACCGGCAGCCAAATGGGTCTTACCAACCCCCGGAGGCCCGAAAAACAGTACGTTTTCCTTCTTTTCCAAGAAGTCCCCGGTTCCAAGATACTCGATGCGATCTCGTTCCACTGCCGGCTGGAAGAGGTAATCATAGTCCTCAAGGCGCATCATCTTGGGCAGTCCGGAGAGTTTCAGGCTGGTTGCGATCCGTCGTTCTTCCTTCGCAATGAACTCTGCCTCAAGCAGGCGTTCCAGGAATTCAAGCGATGTTTCTTTCTCAGTACTCGAAGCCCTTGCAAGCTCACCAACAATGGCTGAAGTTTGGGTCAGGTTAAGTGATTCCATTCGTCGGGCCAGGGCTTCAAGATTCATGACGCCCCCCTCCGGTGATTGCCTGATAAAAGTCAATCTGGCGGATGGCGGTTTCTTGTGCCCAAGCCTTCACCAGAGGACTCAAAGGGCTGGCGGGATCATCTAGTACCTCTTTCGACAAGCACAGCATCCCCTTGCTGCGCTCCAGGTGAGGCCATGACCCAATCGAGGTCCCCCTGAATTCAAGCCTGATTTCAGAGCCGGTGTGGATGCAAAGAACTCTTTCTCCAACATGACGATGGCTGACTTGGTAGAAGTTGCCGCCGAAGGCCACGGTGCCGTCCTTGCGGACCTTGCACCATGCCATACGCCGGGCATCAACAGGCAGGTTTTCGGGCAGTTCCTTGAGTTTCTTCTGCTCAAAGTACCAGCTTTGGGCAATCGGCAGACCGGTCGCCGGGCTTTGATGCCGAGCTTCATATACGGTGGTCTTCTCGTCTAGCCATGCCTGCAGTTCTTCAAGATCCTTGAATACCCGACTATCCAGATCGAGGGTGGCAAAGAAGTCCCTGATCCGCTTTTCCACCTTTCCCTTGTCGGTAGGAGTTCCAGGCCGGGCAGGAAAGCACTTCACACCAAGGTGCTCGAGGTAGCGGTCATAGGCGGCATTTAATTCGCTATTGCGGCCATGCCAGGTATGGACCGCCGTAGCTAGACAGTCTGTGCGCACCCACTCGGTCAGTCCTCCCAACCTGACCCACGCCTTGTTGTGAGCCTGCAAGAATGCGTCCATATCCTTTTCAAGACTGGGTACGACAGCCATATGCCGAGAAAATCCAAGCAATGCCATGAAAAACTGGACAAGCGTCCGATTTTCCCATGTCCCCAGCCGAACAGCGACATCCTCTTTCCAGTCAATGAGTGTCAGAACACCGGGAGGTGTTTCGATCCTCGTGGTGGTCTTTTCATCCTTCCAGCCAGGCCAATGTTTGCTGATATACCGGCGCAGGGCATCATATGAACGGTCAAACCCGTGATGTTTTTGCAGGGTGTCGTACAATTCAACAACGGTTTCCTTCCGCAGCTTGTCGGCTTGGGCATTCATCCATTCCTGTATCTGTTCGGTAAAGGCCGCAACCCCCGATGACTTCATGGACCGGTTGTCCGGCTTGCCCTCACGTTTTTTCCAATACCGGATGGTTCCTTCGCTTACGCCGAAGGATTTTGCGAGTTCACAATTTCTCATGCCACCCGCCTTCTGGTATGTTTCCACGCAGCGCCTCCGAGTGCGCATGCTGATTCGTCGATAGCCCTTCGACATCTTTCCTCCAAGAAAGACGCCGTCGGCGCATTCCGTAAATCTAAGCGCCTATCTCCTCGTAATATAGCACGCCGATGTACATTTTCCGCTTTTGATAGGCGTGGTAGGCCTCCCCGAAAAGGGAAACCATGATCGCCTCTTCTCTTTTTATTCTCCACAAAAAGTACTGCAGCGCTGATCAGGAGGCCCCCCCGGTGCCGGATAAAAAGGGTCAAACAGAAAGGTTCCCAGCACCATGACCAGCATAAACGAATAAATAGGGTGCCGGACCATGGAGTAGGGTCCACCGGTCACCAGCTCGTGGTCCACCTTGGAAGTGACATAGCTGCTCCAATATCGGCCCAAGGTAAGCTGCGCCCAAACCGGGGCCCCGGCCAAACCCGCGACCAACAAAACAAGGCCCAAAATACTCACTGCTGACTTCTGGATAAAAGAGGCACGAGAAGCGTGGCTGCCGGAAAATGCACGCCTCGGAAAATGCTGGTGATAAAGTTACTGACGAGACTGCACACTTACGGGTTCGTTTTCCTCCTCGTGGCACACGTTGAAAACTTTGTTAGCTGTCTAATTTGACAACGGCTTCTTCTTCTTGTTGATCTTCTTTGCAAGATTGTCAATGTCTGTTTCTTCTTTGTCATAGAGTTGATTGAGCGCATATTCAAGAATTTGGTAGCCGTCTAGAACGTCTGAATTTGTTACACCGCCACTATGGCTTCCAGAGTTTGCGATCCACTTTATAGCCTCAAGATGCTTTGCAATTTTGGGATGATCTATAGCAAATGTGTTGAGTCTTTTCTGCAAGGAGATTGGTATTCTCTTGCCTGTCCGGGGATACTTGGCAACACCGAAATTATCCATAATTTGTTCGATGGCAACTCGAATTTTGTTGGCGCAGGACTCTTTGTTAATCCAGAAAAGTGAGAAAGACTCAATAGTGGTGTCTTGGATTTCCTTAGGAGTGTTCTTGTTGATGCTTATTATGATCGGGGATCTCTCAAAGTATTCGGGAGTGCATATTCGTTCTTCGCCCTCGCCATACTCGCCATCGCTACTTATACCCTGCCAATAGGAGTGTGTATATTTCCCAGATACAACGATTTCCTCCTTGCAGGACTTGTTTTCGCAGACGAGGACTCCATGAAAACCATGTTTGAACCAATCCGATTCCCAATCTTCTTGCTCGTGTACCAGCTTGTTGTAATTCATGTATTCGACGGTAGTCAACTTTTCTTTCAACGCAAGAAGTGAGCCATTTTTGCATTCAGGGCAGACATATTTTGTGTTGGAGCCTATGTGAAACGTTTCTCTTTCATATATTGATCTATTCATGATTTCTCCTTTCGCCCGAAGGGTCCAGCTAACGAGGTTGTAGAAAAAACCTTTTGAAAAGGGAATGGCAATTGTCCTTTTTCGCAAGTGTTTCTACAACGGAAAATCGTG
>JAJXWL010000062.1 GCA_021781625.1 bacterium | reverse complement strand
TGTGATTTTATTGCCCCCCGTCGTGGAATACGGCTACGAAGGAGTTCCTGGGGCTCGCTTTGATAAGATTGACGTTCGTCAGGAGTTGGCGAAACCAGGGGCCACTTTTTGGCTTTCTTTAAGAACGTTTGCTTTACCCTACAATGATTACCGGGGGGCTTACCAGGATAATGCGTTTGAACTGAAAAGTATCTTGGTCAATCAGGTGCTTCCGGTGGACACAGGGCGCTATGTTAAAGGCTTTGAAGCCTTGTTCGATCGTTTGGGGCCAACCTATAAAGCGACCAGCCCGGCCGATGCGGTAAAATACGTCCAAAGCCTCTGGCACGACAACCAAGACGTTGTGCTGTGTATCGATACCACACAATCGATGAAAAAAGACATGGAAGTTTTTCGGGCTGAGCTTTTGAAGCCCTTGTTAACGCAAGTTCCCTATAAAAACTTTCGGTTGGGGGTGGTGTTCTATAAAGATTATATGGATCCCTACCTGACCGAAACCCTGCCGTTTCAAACTACAATGCAATCGGTTCAAGAGGCTCTTGATTCGCATAGTACTGGTGGGGGTGGTGATATTCCCGAAGCCGCTGTGGAAGCCCTTTACCAGGGGGTGACGGCCTTTCCTTGGGGGAACCGTGACCGTTTAGTGATCGACCTTGCCGACGCCCCGCAGCATGATTCCCCCCGAGGTAAAATTACCGAAGAAATGCTTCACCACGAGGTGTTAGCCCGAAAAATCGACCTTCACCTCGTCATGTTGCCTTTGCAGGGGGATTAAGGGGCATTGCGAGCTAGTCGAAAGCCCATTTCAGATTCTTTTGTACCCGGGCCATCGTCAGCTCGGTAGTATGGTCTTAAGGCGTCGTCAAAATCGTCATTCCAACTGCCCCCCCGGTTGACGCGGTCGGTTCCCTGAGGGGGGCCTAGGGGATTGACCGAGGGCAGGCTGGCTAAATTGGGGGTGAACCAATCCCAGCACCATTCCCAGACATTACCACACATACCGTACAGACCCAGTTCATTAGGTGCCAACCCTTTGACGGGATGGGTACGGCCGCCAGAGTCATAAAAATGAATCGCTACTTCGTTGGCGGTATTGGAACCCGCAAACGCGTAGCCCTTTGACTTGACCCCACCCCGAGCTGCAAACTCAAATTCCGCTTCGGTGGGGAGCCTCCAGCCGTTAGCTTGCTGGTTCCAAGTGACTTGTGTCCCCTGGATGGTGTAGGCTGGTTTCAAACCCTGCAACGCCGAAAGCTCATTGCAAAAATGAACGGCGTCATACCAGCTTACCCGTTCTACCGGGAGGAGCACCCCGATAAAACGGCTCGGGTTTTTCCCTGTGACAGCTTGATATTGTGCCTGGGTGACGACGGTTTGGCCCAAGTAAAAACTGGAAACCGTGACCTGACGGCCGGGTGAGGCCGGGTCGAGGGTTCTTGCCCCCATGGCAAAAGTTCCCCCTTGGACAAGAATCACCGGGATATCAGGAGCAGAACTTTGCGCCGTTAAGGGCAAGGCCCCCAGGATAAGTGCACCCCCAAGCAAGAGGGACAAGGGATCCATGAAAGATTTCATAACCAGATTTTCGGAGAATTTTGTTAGAGTTCAAAGGATTCTGAGGTGCAATCGAGAAACTTTCGCAAAATTTGGTCGACCATAGCCTTGGTTCGAGTGGCTTCTTCCCAATCGAGATGAGTTTCTTCCACCAAACTTTTCGGGATTTCTACGGCGACTTGTCGTAAGGCTTTCCCTTTGTCAGTTAAACGGACTTCCACCTTACGTTCGTCCGTCACGCCTCGTTGACGGGCTAAAAAGCCGGTTGTCTCCATGCGTTTCAGCAAGGGCGTCAAGGTTCCGGAATCCAGATACAAACGCCGGCCTATTTCACCAACAGGGAGTCCATCGCGTTCCCAAAGAGTCAGAAGTACAAGGTATTGGGGGTAAGTTAACCCGTATTGATCTAAGATGGGCCTATAGGCTCTTGTAATGGCTCGAGAGGCGGCGTAAATCGAGAAACAAAGCTGATTATCGAGCTTGAGGGTTTCAGGAAGTTCACCAGGATCTTCTGACAGGCTTTCCATACCCACAAGATACACAGACACAACCTCGTCGTCCACTTTTTTGGCAGAAGGAGGTATCCATACAGTTATTTCCTTACAAAGGGGCGCAAGCCTTTTCTAACCATCTTTGAGCTTGGGGGCTGAGGCGAGAGAAAAGTACCGTTTTGAGGTTGTGGTGATACTGATCAACCCAAGCCTTTTCTTCTGCCGTTAAGAGCGCGACGTCAATCAACTGGCGTTCATAAGGGCATAAGGTGAGGGTTTCCCAGGTTAAAAAATCGGCGAACTCGGTGGAGGGGCCTTCTACCACAGTCACCAAGTTCTCAATTCTTACTCCCCATTGACCGGGTCGGTATACCCCCGGTTCATTCGAAAGGACCATCCCTGGTTCTAAAGCTGTGGGTAAAGGCTCGGAGTTCAGGCGTGGCGGGCCTTCGTGGACACTGAGAAAATGCCCCACCCCGTGACCGGTTCCATGGTAAAACTGACGGCCAGCCTTCCAGAGCGGGTGACGAGCGGCCGCGTCTAACATATAGCCTCGGGTGCCCTGAGGAAAAACAGCAAGACTGACTTGAAGGTGAGCTTTGAGCACCAAAGTATAATCTTCTCGTTGCAGGGGCAAAGGGGTGCCGATGCACAAGGTTCGGGTGACGTCGGTGGTTCCTTCGAGGTATTGAGCCCCGGTATCGAGCAAAAATAAGCCATCGCCGCTCAAGGGACTGCCTTTTCCTTCACTGACTTTGTAATGGATAATCGCCCCATGCTCGCGAAAGCCGGGAATGGGGTCAAAGCTGGGGCCTTGCCAACCGCCCTGTCCAGCTCGAAATTCATCTAGCTTTTGTGCCGCTTCTAACTCGGTAAGCTCTTGCGGCCTTGTCTCCCACCACGTCAAAAATTCCACTAAAGCCGCCCCATCTTTTCGATGGGCTTCACGAATGAGGTCCAGTTCTTGAGAGCTTTTTATGGTTTTTAGGGCACTCACCGGTGAAGGTTGGTGGAATAAGGCTGGCTGTTGAGCTGGGGGAGCCTGACGCCGGGCGGCGGACAACAGAGCCAAGTTGGTTTGTGGCGGGAACCAAAGGGATCCCGTACTTTTCGCCAGTTCGTCTTCAATGGCTTCGTAAGGGCGAACCTGAATGCCGTCTCGGGCCAGTGTGGGAATTACCGGGGAAAGGCGATCTAGGTCGGCAAAAAGGAGAGCTTGATCTTCGCTCACCAAGGCATAGGCCATAAAAACCGGTACAAAGGGAATATCTTGGGAGCGCAAATTCAAGAGCCAGGCAATATCATCGAGGGCACTGAGCACCACTGAAGTTTTTTTGAGGGTAAGAATTTGCCGTAACCGAGCGAGTTTTTCTGCACGGGTTTCAAGGTTGACCTGAGCTTGGTAATCCCATACCGGACTATGCGGGGCTGGGGGACGCTCTGTCCAAAGCTTGTCTAAGGGGTCCGGCCCAGCTTCCAGGGTCAAACCAACCTCAGCCAAGCTGACCGCCAGTTTTTGGTAGCGTTCGTAACTCGTCGTTTCGGCACAAACCCCTACTGTGCTTCCGGGGGGAAGTTGGTTCTTCAGCCAGTCGGCTAGAGTGAGGACTCCCGGCAGTCCTTCTTTGAACAGGGTAACCGTACTAGGGATCTCGGTTTCAGCTTGAACATGGTACCTACCGTCGGTCCAGAGGCCGGCCGCCTGCGGGGTCACGGCAACCATTCCTGCCGAACCTGTAAAACCAGTCAGCCATTTTCGGGTTTGCCAGCGCTCGGCAACGTATTCGCTTTCGTGGGGGTCTGTGCCCCAAACTAGGTACGCGGACCAGCCGAGTTGAACGAGTTCTGCCCTAAGAAGGTCTAAACGTCTGCTGACGAGTTCTTCTTTCTGGGGGAGGTTAACCTTACTCATGGCTTTAGTTCCTTTTTTCAGAGTTTTCTTGAAAAAAATCTTCGACAAGCTGGCGTGCCACACTAAAACGAGGGGGCATGGCTGGCAAGGTGTCTTTGGTGAACCAGCGGGCCTCTAAAATCTCCTCTTGGTCGGGGACGGGTTCACCTTGGAGGCATTCTGCGCGGAAGGCCAACATGAGGTTCGAAGGGAAGGGCCAACTTTGGCTGGAGCGGTAAATAGGGGACTCGACCGTAAGGCCAACCTCTTCATGGATCTCTCGGAGCACCGTTTGTTCTAAGGTTTCGCCGGCTTCTACAAAACCAGCAAGGCAGGAATAAAACCCCGAAATACTGCGGCGATGACGCGCTAAAAGAATTTGATCTCCGCGATAAACGAGTACGATGATGGCTGGTGTCAGGCGTGGCCAGATTTCTAAGCCACAAGTGGGGCAAACCGCGACAAATTGACTGGAAGACGGGATGGTCGCCTCTCCACAACGGCCACAAAATCGGCTTGTGGTTTGCCAATGGGCCAGAGGAACAGCTTTAAAAAGGACCTCGGCTGTGGCAGGGTCGGCGTCTTGAAGAACTTGGCGCAGGGGCACTCGACGAGTTTCCTTTTCGGTAAATTGTTGGGTTCGGACATGCCAGGTTTGCGTACCAAGGGGCATCACGAGGTCGCCGTAGTGATAAGGTTCATCCCAGGCCCAACCTTCGGGAGGGCAAAGGAGGTCGTTCCCGTCTATCTGGATCAGCATAGTTCCAAAGTATCCGGATTCACCCCTTAAGACAATGGTGAGTTTTTCTGGGTTGAACTTTTCTGCATTGAAGACCCGTTGGGGATAGTCTATAATGGAAATATGAAACGAAGCATAAAAGGATGGCTTGCCAGAGTCGCCTTCAGTCTTGTCGGGACATCTCTCATTTCCTTTGCGTCTTGTGCCTCGGCTCCGTCTGCAGATTCTGTGGATGCTTCGGGTGTTTCGCTTCAAACTGCTTTAAGCGATCTCTCGCAATCTGTTAACCCCGGCCCGATCGCCAATGACCCCGTCTCCGTGGTGGCTTTTCAAAATATCGACCCAGCCGCTCAACAACGGACCGTGCTTTTTGCCAATTATTTTGCGGACAGTTTACTTTCGACCTTAAAAAGCGATCATCCCCAGCTAAAAATTGTGGAACGGAGCGAACTCAATAAGGTGCTCCAAGAACGTCAGTTTTCGAGCGAAGGCATCTTAACCGACGAGAAGCTCGAAAACTTAGCGCCCTTTCTTCCCGCACGCTATGTTATGACGGGACAATTTACGGTATTCCCTCGAACAGTTCAGGTGAATGCCCGTCTTTTGGATGTTCGCACTGGCGAAGTGGTGTTTTCAAAAATTGAAGTGATTCGTGATGATGACAATTTGGTTAGTCTTTTAAGGGGAGCCGGGCCCTCCGCCACTCCGCAACCTCGCCCTTCTTCGGGGGGGACAAATTTCCGGCCAAGACCAGCCGAACCCGTTGCGCGAGTGACACCCTCGGATAATCCGGGGTTGGATTATTCTTTAGCTTTTGGGGGAGGTTTTTCCCTTTTAGGGGCTTCTCAAACCCAAAATGTCTCTAGCTATTTTGTCACAGGGAGTCTGAATACCCAAGATTCTTCCTCAGGTTGGGATTTCTTTATGGATATCTCGCCCTATTTGACCTTGAGGTATGGGGAACGCCAAGCCCGAGACATTGTTACGGTAAAAGCCGACTTTTCTGCAACGGGGTTAGTCCTAGGGTCCTATACTTTACCTTGGGATATACATACCCAAGAATTCGCCGCGGAATTAAAGATTCCTGTTGCGGTTTCTTCTTCTTCAACGTTGTCACCCTTACTAGGGCTGGATTACTTAAGCTATAAATCTGGCCACGTTGCCGGCGTGACTACCACCAACTATTGGACGGACTATTGGAGTCCCCTCTATTTGACGGCGGGGATGGACATGAATTTCTTTATGGGACGAAACTTTTTTCTTCGAGCTTCTGGGGTGGTGGGGGTGAGTTTGAACTCGGATTTCCCCAGTTCAGATTATGCTAGCTACGGTCTGACCTCGAATTGGACGACCGATTTCATGATTCGAGGCGGAATCTATGCGGGTTTGGCGTTTTAGGACTTGTCAGTTGTACCGTTTGACTTTAAAGTATGACTAGATACGAAAACGGTCATTGGATAAACTATGAGTCGAGAAATCATTAAACACGCTGCACTGGAATTGTTTCAGCGCTATTCCTACCTGAAAACTTCGGTTGAAGATATCGCTCGAACTGCCGGAATCGGCAAAGGTTCGGTGTATTTATCGTTCAAAACGAAAGAAGATATCCTCCTTTCCTTATTGGAAGATGACCTTCAGGCTTTGTATGACCGTTGTGAAGCGTTCTTTTTTGATCCAGAACAGCCAGTTGAAGCCAAAATGGAGCGTTTTACTCAAGACTTGTTCGACTTTTTGTTTCAGATTCGCGATTTAATGTTTGGGTCGCTTGAAAATGTCTATGGCCGGGAATTGCAGGATGTCTACGTGAAGTTCTCGGTTCACCTGGATAAGGCGGCTGAACGTTGGGTAAAAGTTCTTTCGCTTCACGGCTGGACCCCCAGCCAGGAATTACACCAACAAGTACGAGAGCTGATACTCTTTCTTTCAGGACGTTTTTTGGTTTATATTGTGACTCATGACTGGTCACAACGTGAACAGATCAAATCTCAGATTCCCCTGTGGTCAACAAGGTTGTTCCGCGCCTTTACAACTAAGGTCTAGGTTGCGACCATGTTGACGCGGGTTGGCCTCGTCAAAACGACACTCCTAGATTACCCCGGCCGGGTTGCCGCCATACTGTTTACCCCCGGTTGCGACCTGCGGTGCCCCTGGTGCCACAATCCAGGTTTTGTCTTGCCGCCCTATCAAGCTGACCTTAAACTTACCGAAGCCTTAGAAATCTTGCGCCAACGGCGAAAGGTGCTTGGTGGTGTTGTGGTCACCGGGGGGGAACCCCTTTTTCATGAAGATTTACCCGAACTCTTAAGTACCTTAAAGGGGCTGGGGCTAGCTGTAAAGTTAGATACAAACGGGACGTATCCACACCGTCTTGAAGCCTTGGTCGGTACCTCCAGCGAACCCGATTATCTGGCCGTCGATATCAAAGCTGACTTAGCCCATTATGCCGAGGCCACGGGTGTTTCTGTAAGAACCGATTTGCTTTGTCAAACTTTGGCTTTAACCAAAAAGAACTGGGCCGGTCGCAGTGAATTCCGCTTAACCTGGGTTCCGGGCCTTCACACTCACGAGCAGTTGGAGGAAATCGCTTCCCTGAGCCAAGGGGGCCCCCCCCTATATGTCGCTGGTTTTCGTTCTGGAAAAACCCTTGACCCCAGCTGGGCCCACCGCAGGTCGGCTACTCGAGAAGAAATTTCTGTCGTCGTCGAGGAACTCCAACGAAGAGGGGTTGACGCCCGTTTGCGGGAGGGGGCCCTTTGAAAATTCACGGTATCTTTGTTGTCCTAGCGTTTGTTTTAACTTCTTGTATGACAGCCCCTGAAACTTCCCCGCTAGACCACCACTTGTTGGAGCGCCGCTTCACCTTGTTAAAAGCCGCTGAGTCTTTGAAAGGTCGTCCTTATGAATCTCGGGTCGAGGTGCGTGGGCACCACTTTACCCTAGACTGTGTCGGGTTGCTGGATGCCGCTTTTTGGGAGACTGGCTATAACCTTGAAGCGGCCCTTCGCCCGTACCGAGGCGATGCCGTAAACCGTTTAAAAGCCTATCTTCATCATGAAGGGGCCTTCTTTGAGAAACCCCGGCCCGAACCCGGTGATCTTATTTTTTGGGACAATACCTGGGACGCCAATGGGGATGGAATTTGGGGCGACGACGGCACCACTCATGCCGGTCTGGTTGTATCGCTGGACTCGGATGGCACGGTTACCTACCTTCATGCCAGTGTGACGCGAGGGATAGCCTTCGCCAAGTTGAATTTAGTACACCCCACCCGGGAGTTTTCTCCCGACGGAAAACTCTGGAATTCACCGATGGCGCTTCCCGAACGTGGACATAAACCTCCTCCGCATTGGTTGTCGGGGGATCTTTGTTCTGGTATTGCAGATTTGCGTGTAGGGTGGCGCGGCATACCCCGAGTTAGTTCCTAGACGTGAATCCTAGAATTGGTTCCTCGGTTTACACCTTGCCGGCTAAACCTTTGACATTTAAGAGGTGGATTTCAGCTCGAGCTGTCGTCACTAGCTGATCTTCTTCCAAGTCGCGTAAAAGTCTGGTAATGACTTCACGGGTTGTCCCCAGGCGTGCGGCGAGCTCCTGATGGGTCACGTTGAGTAAACCGGTTTGTCCAGTAGCCCGATCCAAATCCAAAAGAGCCTGAGCCAAGCGTTGATCCATACGGTGAAAGGCGACTTCTTCGACTAAGGTGACCATTTGTGTTAAGCGCCGTTCATACAGCTGAAAGACATAAGCCCTCCAGGACGGGGAGCGGTCTACCAAATCGCGAAAAATTCCTGCGGGGACAAAGACGGCTTCTGTTTCTTGTTCGGCCCGGGCAAAGGCTGGAAAAGCCCCGCTGGATAAAATACAGGTGGTTGAAAGAATACAAGATTCACCGGCTTCAACGCGGTAAAGTGTGATCTCGCGGCCCGTTTCAGAGGTTTTAAACAAACGTAATGAGCCAGCTAGGACAAAAGGCACACCCGCACAAGTGGCCCCTTCA
>JAJXWL010000061.1 GCA_021781625.1 bacterium | reverse complement strand
AGATCTGTATGGAGGAACCTACCGTTTCGCGGTAGAACTCGCCTCTCGTCATGGTTTGACGTGTACCTTTGCCGACTCTCGAAAGCTTTCCCTGGTCGAGGAGGCTCTTACGGAACGAACCAAACTCCTTTTCATCGAAACCCCCTCTAACCCGATGATGCGCATCAGTGATCTGCGGTCCCTGTCTCGCCTTTGCCGCGAACGAAATATCTTGCTGGCCGTGGATAATACCTTTTTGACGCCGCTGGTTCAAAAGCCCCTGGATCTAGGGGCCGATCTCGTTGTTCATTCGGGAACCAAGTATTTGGCGGGACACAATGACGTGTTAGCGGGCTTTGTGGTGACGTCTCACCCCGACTTGGCCGAACGACTAACGCTGATTGCCAAAACCAGCGGAGCTGTTCTTTCGCCCTTTGATAGCTGGTTAGTGTTGCGCGGTCTAAAAACCTTGGACCTCCGCCTGGAACGTCAGCAACGCAATGCGATCCGTTTGGCGGGCTTCCTTACGGTACACCCTCGAGTCCGTGAAGTGTATTTTCCGGGCCTTGAGACACATGAAGGCCACGCCCTCCACCGAAGTCAGGCCAATGGTCCAGGTGCCATGGTGTCGTTTCGCGTCGATCATCCGTCGCTGGTGGGCCAAGTGCTCGAAAAAGTCCGGCTGATTATTTTTGCCGAAAGCTTAGGCGGGGTAGAAACTCTCCTGACCTTTCCTCAAGCTCAAACCCATGCCTCGATCCCTGAAGACCTCAGACGGAGGTTGGGGGTAGATGATACCTTGATGCGGCTGTCTGTGGGCATCGAGCATATTGAGGATCTTGAGGCAGATTTAGCTCAAGCCTTGCGCTAGCGGGGGGCTTTAGTCGGACCGGTTGGCGGAACGGTTGTGCAAAAACAGGATTAAGTCCGCCAAAACCATGAGGGCGTTCAACACATAGAGGGCGAGTACCCAATCGGGGTGATTCAGAATTTTATTGGTGATGCCCGCGAGGTAACCGACAAAGACCAAAACTAAAAATACCAGGCTTTTGGACCCATTTTGTCGAGTCTTCCAAGACTTCCAAAGCGAGAAGGGCCAAGAGATACCAAAACACAACAACATTAAGGCTTCAAAAATACTGAGGTGCATGACTCAGAATGTCATAAGCGACTTGGCTTGGTCTAGACGAAGTTGAGGTTAACGAACCAAGTGAGGCGCCCGGTGCCATAATAAAGCGATCAGCAATACCAGGACGAACAGTCCCACCAAGAGCGATTTTCCCCAGCTAGCGCGGAAAAGCTGGGGGGAGGCGGCCCCTTTTAAGTTCTTGACGTGGGCCTGCTTTCTGGCACGGGCCCGCCGCGTTTTACGGTTCATCGTTTTTTCCAAACTTTAAAATACCAAACGCGAAGACGGTCAATCCAGAGAACCAAGTTCCAGACGGCAGGGCGCAAAACCAAATCCCAAGCCCCCAGGCGGTGCTCGATGTGGCCGCCAAAACCAGTTTTGAATTGATACAGGCCATGCATGGGGTGCTGGGGGTCCTTGGTCGGAGGTATCCCGAACAAGTCATAAGAGTGACAACCTTCTTCGCGGGCCAGTTGTAGCCCCGCCCATTGTAGCGCGTAAGGGGCCATCAAATTGCGGTGTTCATTGGAGCTTGCCCCATATAAATAGACGGCCTGTTGTTGGTGCGTTACCACAATGTTGCCGGCTAAAAGTTTGGTACCTTCAGGAAGATTCACTTCGGCAAGTAAAAGGTGAACCTTCGGACCAGGCTTCTGCGAGGCGAGTTCTAAAAGCGTGCGGTAATAGTTTAAGGGGTGGAGGGCGATCTTGTCACGTTCCCCAGTTTGTTGGTACAGGGCGTACCAGGCTTCAAGCTCGTGTAACCCTGCCTGGCGAACTCTGACCCCTTTTTTTTCGGCAAGGCGAATGTTGTACCGCGTCTTTTTTTTCATCCGGCCCAGCATTTCTTCGTCAGGGCCCACCGGGACGAGGACGGTGTCGGGCGGCTGAACATCGGGAGGTTTTCGCCAGGGGCGCGCTAAAGGCTGGGGGAAAAGAGCCGGAAAGAAAGCCGGGGAAAGAGCCGGAGTGGGGGCGTCTTCTTCCGTGGTATTTCCCAACTCTTCTTGGGTCCCTGCCAAAAGATCAAAGCGCAAGGCGAACACGCCCCGAGGTAAATGCGGCACTAAGGCATGACCCAGCGCCTCCAGCCGTTCTTCGAGCCCTTCGCGGTCAAGCAAGGGAGGCCACCAGGGACCGTGGGGGACATAGGCCAGGACGAGGCCTGGCCTGAGCGCTCGGGTTAGTACCAAAAGAGAGTGACCGTCCACAAGAAAACTGTGGGCTCCCCAACCGAAACGAGCTTTGAACTGACCCCATAAACCGGTTTGTAGAAAATGGGGGGCCTGTAGCTCTTCGAGGGGACAGGGCGTGACGGTGGGGAGGGGGGGCTTGGTCATACGGGGGCTCCTGCGCGGGATTTATGGAGGACAAACAAATATTCTTGAACCTGTAGTTTTCGCTGGGCGAGGTTGCGACTCCCGCGAAAGGCGGGATACGGTTGCTCCAAAACGGTCAAGTTGCCAAAGGGACGCATTAAGTCTTCGAGGTTTTCGCGGCTCAGAAACCCTTCGGAATTAAAGGACACCAAAATAAACTTGGCTTTGAGGTTTTCGATGAGGTCCGCCAGGGCAAGCCGAATTTCTTGGGGACGGTTATAGGCCGAGCGATTCCAATGACGAGGGATTCCCGAAACCGGGGAAATTTCTTGGGGGCGTTCATACCGAGCCAACAGGTTCAGCATGAAGTAGTTGGACCCATAAGGGTGTTGGTTATAAGGGGGGTCAAGGTAGGCGACATCGACGGGGGGGGCAAGCTTTGCTGCGGTGTTGGCGTCAGACTCCAAAACTTCGAATGGGACCTCATACCGGCTCAACACCGGCAGAGGGAGAGTAATTTCTCCCAGGATTCTCGACAAGGCATGACGGCCCTGTCCGCCAAAAGCCCCCACTCCAGATTTCGCGTCGCGATGAAAACCTTTGAAAACCCCCGACGTGTTGGCATGTATCGAGGCCTCGGCTAACAAAGGGGCTAACAAATAGGGTTGGAGTTCGGCGGGCTGGGCCGAGATGGCTTGCCGTGCAGCGTCCAGAAAGCGGGCATTCCGTGTCGTATAGAAGACGCGCTCACCAGGTTGGATGTTTTGGTCATCCTGTGGTGCGTATAATTCGGAAATAAAACCAGCCGCACCTCGGGTGGCTACTTCGAGAACCTCGGTTCGGGCTCGTTCCAGAGAGGGAACTTGCGAGGCATTCGATAAGTAGCACGAATTGATGATGAACGAGTAATGCTCCAAATCGTTTGCCAAGAGCCACGAGGCGTAGTGCTTGAAAAACCTTGAGACAATCCCCGAACCAGAAAACACATCAAAGAGTTTTAGGTGCGTGCGGCCTAAGTCGCGGCAAACAAGCTCCAGACCCTGACCCAGGAGCGGCAAGAGGTTTCGCTTGTTGCCCAGGCAGGTAATCAGTTGCTGAGTCAGGTAAGCGGGGTCCTCCACGGCAGGGTCAACCGACGGAACCATCCGTAACGATTTGCGTCGTCAAGCGTTGACCCGCTGTCGTTAGGGCGGTATTTCCGGTCATGAGCACCCCGTTTTCCATCCTGAGCGGGACTTCAAAAAAACTGTCAATCTTAATCTGAGGCTTCAGGGGAGCCTCAAGGGCCCGTGGGGCATCGACTTCGAGGTCCAGCGGAGTCCCCACAGGAACTCCATCCGCAAAGATCACTTCAACCGTTTCGTTCCCGTCAACTTCACGGCTTGCCGCCAGAAGCATACCATTTGAGGGTTCCCCCCGCAATTTCGCCGGCTTGAGATTGGCCGCAAGAATGACGTGCCGGCCTTGGAGCTCGTGGGGTTGGTAGTAGGGGGCTAGGCCAGAGACAATTTGCGTGGTGACGCCAGGAGCGGTTTCGATTTGCTCCACATAAAGCTTATCCGCACTGGGGTGGGGGGTCACTTCAAGAATCTTGGCGACCCTTAAGTCCAGGCGTTCTCGGAACAGAGCCTCTGGTGAGGCCGGGGTGGGGGAAGGTGTATCCATTTTTGTCTCCTGAGCCGCACGTTCTTTTTGACTGCCGGCGAACTTGGCTTGCCAGCGGCCAATATCCGCATCTTCTAACTTTTGAAACAAGATTTCGGGGGTTCCAATTTGGGTTAAGCCTTCCCATTGGGCAACGAGATTCCAGTCCCAGGCGGGGGAGGGGGGCAGGCCAAGAAAACCGGCCACTCGGGCACTGGTCGCGGGAAGAAAAGGCTGAATGAGAAAGGCCAGGTCACGAACCAGGTACACCAAATCGTGCAACAAGGCGGCCGCCTGAACCGGGTCAGTTTTTACAAGCTTCCAGGGTTCCGCATCTTGAAAGGTTTTGTTTCCCAAATCTGAGAGCTCGAGAATTCCTTTGAGGGCGTCGCGTAGTTCGGCCTTTTCAAAACTTGCGCGGATCGTCGTGAGGGCTTCGGTGACTTGGACTTGTAACGCGGAGTTAGGTTGGCCGGTTGGAATCTCGGAACCCCAGTTTTTGCGGCTAAAGGTGAGCGTGCGATTGACGAGGTTGGCAAAATTTCCAATCAAGTCAGAGTTGACCCGCTCTTGAAAATCCTTCCACGTAAACAGCGTGTCACTTTTTTCGGGACGGTTGTAAAACAGATAAAAGCGCCAAACATCGGCGGGTATGCCCGTTTCTACGGCATCGGTACCGAAAACCCCTACGCCGGCCGATTTTGAAAACTTACCCGCTTCGTAGTTGAGGTATTCGGTCGAACTCATGGTGTGCAACATGGTCCACGGGCGACCCGACCCTAACAAGGACGAGGGAAAGACTACGGTATGAAAGGGAATATTGTCTTTACCGATGAATTGATACAATTCCACGTTGTCAGGATTTTGCCACCAAGACTTCCAATCCGGTGTTAAGCCTGCGGTCATCGAAATGTACCCGATCGGGGCATCAAACCACACGTAGAACACTTTGTCGCGGAACCCATCTTTGGGGACGGGAATTCCCCACTTGAGGTCCCGGGTAATGGCCCGAGGTTTCAGACCATCGCGGATCCAGGCTTCGGTCATCTTGACGGCGTTTCGCGCCCAAGGGGCTTGAGCCTGGGCCAACCAGGCTTCGAGCTTATCTTTCAGTTGAGGAAGGTCAATGTACAGGTGCTTGGTGGGGCGAATTTCCAGGGCTTCACCAGGGGCTAGAGGCGTCCAGGGGTCGTGCAGGTCCGTAGGGTCTAATAGTTTGCCGCAGTTTTCACATTGGTCACCCCGAGCCTCTTTGTAACCACACGAAGGACAGGTCCCACGGACAAAGCGGTCCGCCAAAAAGAGACTTTTCGAAGCTAAGTAGAGTTGTTCAATGGTTTGTTCTAAAATGAAGCCATTGGCATCCAGATCTAAGAAAATGCTTTGAGTGACTTCGGTCTGTTCGGGAGCACTGGTACGGCCAAAAGTATCAAAGGCAATTCCAAACCATTGATAAATGTCGCGATGAATGGCGTGAAAGCGGTCGCACAACTGTCGGGGGGTGATCCCTTCTTCTAAGGCACGGGTTTCGGTAGCGGTGCCGTATTCATCGGTGCCGCAAACATAGAGCGTTTCATACCCTGCCGAACGGCAATACCTCGCAAAAACATCGGCCGAAAGAACCTGAATCAGGTTGCCGAGATGGGGAATATTATTGACATAAGGGAGGGCTGAGGTGACAAGACGCCGTTTCTTCATAAGACCGATCATAGCGAAAAGTGCGAATTTGGGCAATCAAAGAAGCCTTTGGTCGAAATCTTAGGAAACACATCCATCTTAGGAAGCTCGTTCAAATTTAAAGTTTTTTGAAGCAGGAGCTTAAATGCCCCAGTAATCAGGTTGATCGCGCAGAAGACGCCTTGCGGCTTCTCTCACTGGCAGGCCTGCCAGGCAAAACACTTTTTCGGAGGTGCCATCATGGTACAATTCCTCTACGACAACAGAACTGCCTCTGCGACGTGTTTAGTTGAGACGCGGTTAGGTGAGACTTGCTTCGTTTTTTTTGGCGGGGGCTTCAGGCCTAGCCACGCGCCATCACGCCCAGTCCGTCACGCGCGGGCAGATGCAGGCAGTTGGACGCGCGGCACAGGGGGCACGTTCGTCGTTTACGTAAGTAAGCTAGTTTTTTTGAACGAATGGGGTGGCGCTGAAAGAGATTTTAGCGCCTTTTTTTTACCCTGAGATCAAGTTTATTTGCTGTGTCATCACCGTGACCCCTCAAAATTCGGGGCCTAGATCAGTCTACTTCACGCAAATGGATGATCAAATTCAGCGAATTTTGTGCTAGAAATCGGCGAATTTGATGCTAAAATTCGGATTTTTTTCGATGATTTGTTGTCGTGAAATCGTCGATTTTACGACGAATTATCGCGATAATTCGGATTTTTTTCGACGATAAAATTCCTGAAACAACACACTTTTCCTAAAATTCGCGTCTGAGTAGGACTGACACATTCTCTGGCATATTCTGTTTGGCAATAGTAAACTTGATAAAAGTCAGAACAGACATTGGCCTTGATTTAATTCTAGGGGGGGCGCCAACTCATGTGGTCAAGTTCAAATTTTAGTACAAATGCAACCTAAACACAGCAGTCCAAACACAGCTGATTGCGCGAAGGTGGATAGTAAATGGAAAAAACAGGATAAGTTCACAGATCCAACGGGGTTGCTGACAACTGCTTCCTACGATCATTCCACAGATGTCCTTCCAACTTATCATTCAGATCTAAAGAGTGGTTGGGATTGGTTTGGATCACCTTTCTATGCCACTTCAAATCTCTTGAGTGGGATGATCAATTTTGCGTCTTCCACTCTAAATGCAACTAATCAATGGTTGAAAAATATTGGTCTTGATCCCATGGCATTGGGACCGGCAGGAAGAGAATTAGAAGCAGTACTTGAATTTGGTTCAACATTGCGTACATTCGGAGTTGTCAAATACGAATCAAGTTTTCTACATGAACTGAAAGACATAACTGATCTTCCCAAGGGTTCTCGGCCAGATCCAACAACCTATTTATCAAAAGAATACATTGCAAAACATCTTGCTCAGTTTGAGGATGGGGTAACAAAAATAAAAGCAATGCCTCCAGAACCTGGTAAAGCTGCTGGGCCAGAAGAGGGTGCATTCTTTATGCCAACATCAGTTGTAGATTCGGCATTAGCCAAAGCGAATGGAAACGTATCGATGCTAGAAAAAATATTGGGTTTCAAACCTGGTGAACTTGGGTCTTCTCCAGTACGTATTGATATCCCAACGCCCCAAGGCTTCGTATGCCAAGCGGTAATGAGCCTGGTGCAAATGCCCAGTGGATTCCTGGGGGTTACACGAGTGGTGTGATCCCTGAGGCTATTATAAATAGTCCTAAGCCAGGTGAATTTGTAGTTAGCTCAGTTTTTAAGGACACAAAGGAATAGAGTTATGGAAGAAGTCTTCATCAAAAAAGGGGCATTATATTTTGAGGACTTGTATAAGAAAATATACAGAGTAAAAGATAGATTTTTTATCTAATTTGATGACGGAGGTTTGATAGCTGGGATGGTGTTCAAAGAGGTTACAGAATTACAGGCCTACAAATTGCAACTTGGTTATGATGAAGTTAAGCAGGTTCTTTTGGAAATTGAGTCTAATCCAGTTCTCATTCCGATTTTTAGTGATTAGGTGTGGTAGGTTAGCTTAAATAAAATTAGCCTGAGTAGGCTTTTAATCTATAGTCGAGGAGAACTTGTATGGCAGTTGTTTACGTCGAGGCTCGTCCGAAGGGAAAACCTGAGGACTCACCGATCACTGACTTCGTTGTGGAAGATAAAGCGGACAACGTACTTAAAGTTACTGTTACGCAAAAAGAAGCGATTGCCTGGGCCAAGAGTAACGGGCATTCCCCACATGTTGCACGGGTTCGCCATCTAAACGACAAAAAAAACCTGACCATTGGAGGGCCGTCTAGTCTCTTTCTTTAATTTAGTTTTTTTGGCGAGACGGCTGGTGTCGCTGTCCTAGCATTTGGCTATTTTATTCTAGCTTGCCTATTCCCTTGGGTTAAGCGTGCAAACGACTGGATTGCAGGACGACGTTGATAATGAAATGTCGAAAATGACATTGAGATTTGACGTTCAAATTGTGTCACAGGACACAATCTTGAGCTGGATTTAACTGGTTGGAGTTCCGTCCCCTGTGAGACGGGGCACAGGGGTGGTGATCCGGGTGCAGTGGTGAAGAGGAAGTACATGCTTGGTGTCGGATCAGCGGCGGTTGTGCGAAGCACGTCCGCCGTCATTGAGGAAAAGCGGGAAGAAATCCGCGCCGATTATCTGGTAGCACTGGATGTACGGAAACAGGGGCGGACCAAGTCTGGTTCCGTGAATGACTTGTTTGGCGCCCTTTAGTTCATGCTGAAACTCGAATGGTCAACGCGCTTTGAAAAGGACCGGACACTGATCAAGGAAAAGCTGGAATTGTTCAAGGCCAATCCCCATGACCTTGAGCTAATAAACCATAAACTCTCCGGTCAACTCAAAGGTCTACGGGCTATCTCGGTCGCCTATAATTGCCGCATCCTCTTTGCCATGGTGGTAGAAAATACAGCCCTTCTGGTGTCGATTGGCACCCAC
>JAJXWL010000060.1 GCA_021781625.1 bacterium | reverse complement strand
TTAACGCGTCGACTTCGCATCTGAGCAGGGGAAAGCTGGTCAAGACGTTCTCCGTCAAGAAAAACTTCCCCTTGAAGGTGAGCCTTCGGCAAGAGTCCCAGTGCCGCCAACGCCGAAACGCTTTTCCCAGCCCCCGATTCTCCGATGATTCCCAAACACTCCCCTGGTAAGACCCCCCACGAGACACCTCGGACGGCCTGGATCGGGTTTGTTCGCGAGCCGAGTGTAACCTCAAGGTCACGGACTTCAAGAAGCGGCTTCATACGAGCTCCTTAGCGTGAGGGTCCGAAAGGTCCCGTAAGAACTCACCGAGAAAATTGAACGCGAGAGACACCACGATCAGAAAAACGCCGGGAAGAAACAGCCAAGGGAAATGCACCAAATTATCCAAGCTAGTCGCGTCACGGCTAATGAGACTGCCCCAACTAAAGGCCGGGTCAGTAATGCCTAAGCCTAAATACGAAAGGGCGGTTTCGCCCAAAATGAAACCGGGTATCCCCAAGGTGACGCTCAAGATCAAAAAAGACGACATTTGGGGAAGGATATGCCGAAACAAGATCGTCAAGGGTGGCATGTTTTCTTGCCGGGCATTCGTAACAAAGTCAGCTCTTTTCAAGGAATGGACGACCCCTCTCACTAGCCGTGCCATCCCTGGCCAACTGACAAAGGACAAAATGATGGTAATCAGCGCGAAAGACTGCGCCGAATCCATTTTATCACTCAAGATAGAACGCAGAAATAGCAATAAATATAAGCCAGGGATCAAAATGATGAGCTCACAAAGACGCATGATGAGCCAATCCCAAAAGCCGCCAAAATAGCCGGCTAACCCGCCCAGAAATAAAGCTAAAGTCAAAGAAACCGCGACCCCGACAAACCCGATGGTCAACGAGATTCTGGCTCCGTACAGAATACGGCTAAAAAGGTCTCGACCCAAGTTGTCGGTACCAAAAAGAAAGACAGGATCGGCCCCACCGCTCAGGTTGGTACCAAACAAATGCCAAGAAAGGGGTATCCAGCCCCAAAGCTTGACGGGGTCCCCTTGTACCCCCACGAGAATACGATCATACTCCCCTTGAATGCGGACATATTGCCGTGAAACCTCGTCGATCATGACCATGCGCTGAACCTGAGGGCCAAACCCCAACTCCGAAGAATACCAAGTCAAATTGGGCGGATGGTCCGAAGCCTGGGGAAAAAGTTTCGTGGGGTCATAGGGAGAAAACACCTCACAAAATGCCATGGCAATGTACAAGACCACCAAAACCGTCAGAGAAACAGAGGCTAGGGGTCTATGCCCTAAAATTGTAAAAAAACGCTTCATGATTTTCCATACCTGATGCGGGGATCCACCAACGCCAAGGCGATATCAGACAAAAGCATTCCCGTAAGAATCAAAAAGCTAATGAACATGATATTCGTCATGACGAGGTTGATGTCTTTTTGAATCACGGCTTCATACATCAGACGGCCAATTCCGGGGTAAGCAAAGATGATTTCGAGAATCAAGGACCCTGAGAACAGATCCGCCAACAACCCCGAAGCCCCCGTGATAAACGGGTTCATGGTATTTCGAAATGCGTGAAAGAAGCGGATACGTCCCTCGGAGATTCCCCGCGACCTGAGGGCGGTAACATAGGGTTGCCCCAATTGGTCCAACATCGTGGCCCGAATCAAGCGCAAGGAGCCGCCTATCCCCCCTAAAAAAGCCCCCAGTAAAGGAAGGGTTATATGGTAGAGGTAAGAGCCTGAGAATGCCCAGAAGTTCCCCCCAAAACTTTCGCTTGGATAGGCTGTAACCGGAAACCAACGGGTAGTTGCGGCAAACATTTGCAACAAGAGTAACAACAGAATACCGGGAAAAGCATTGAGAAAAAGGCTGACAAAACCGGCCGCAACATCCCATTTTGTTCCGGCTTTAGACGATAACCAGATTCCCAAGGCAAAAGAGGATAAAGTTAAAAAAACCAAGGATAACAAATTGAGGACCAACGAGTTGACCAAGCGGGTGGAAACCAAAAATAAAACGGGAGCCTGAGACAGCAACGAGCGGCCTAAATCATGCTCAACAATAACTTGCCATAACCAGTGCCCGTATTGTTCCCAAAAGGGGCGGTCTAACCAAAGCCGATGCTTCATGGCCGCGATCTCGGCGGTGCTCAGCACATTATTCTGCGTCATGACCGAGGAACTATTTAAAAGCTGGGCCCGAACATAGTTATCGACAATGTCGCCTGGGGCTAGGCTCATCAAGGCAAAAACGCCTAATCCCAACAAAAATAACACCACGAACATCGTCACGATTCGGTTCGTCAGAAAGGAAGCTAAAGGATGCCGCGAAGCCCAAGCACGCCACGGCTTGCCAAGATTGTCCACGAGACGTGCTAGGCGTTCAATTTTTTGCTTCACAATCCCTCCCCTCAACCAAAATTACAGGACGAAGGTCTCTGTTTAAGGCTTCAAATACACATAATTCATATCTGGAGCCCCCACGTTATCGACCGCGACATTGCCCCAGCGGTTTCGTACCGCACGAAAGACTTCGGGGTACACGGTATACAAGAGGGGAACCTCTTGCAAAATGATACGCTGAAAGCGATTCCAAATCTTCTGGGCTTTAGCCTTATCACGAGTGGCATAACCTTCCCAGTACAGTTTATCCAACTGGGCTTCCCAGGGAGTTGCCGGTTTTTTTTGCAGAGGGTACCAAAGGTGCAGATTTCCCTGAGATAACCAAACGTTATCACCCTCTGTCGGAAAGTAATTCGCCCCCGATAAGCCAATCAAAATCATTTGCCAGTCATACGTTTTTAAAAGGCTGTCGACGATTTTTTGAAAATCCAAGGGACGCACCGTCAGCGTGATTCCCACTTTCTTGAGCTCATCCGCATAAACGTTGGCAATGTCGATGGGCAAATTGCTTTCGTTGTTGACGGTTAAGGTAAAGGCAATCACGTGACCTTGGGCATCGCGCAAACGTCCATCAGGACCGGGGCGAATTCCTATTTCTGCTAAAAGTTTTAGTCCCCTTTGAGGGTTATAAAGGTACGTTTGCTGGATGGCTGGGTCAAAGAACGGATTGGGTTTGGCAAAGAACCACAGGGCGGGTTCTGCCAGTCCACGATACACTTGATCAATCACCCGTTGTCGATTGAAAAAACAGCTCATGGCCTGACGGAATCTGGTCTGAGTAAACCACGAGTAAAAGGGTTTTCCGCTATTGCGGGGGTTTTGATTCCAGCTAAAAAACTGGGCCCCCAAACTTGGTCCTGCGGAATACACGGTAAAGTCACGGTGGGGTGCCGAGACCAGGTCTGAAAGGTCTTGCGGACGCAAGCTATACGAATCTAAATCCCCGGATAAGAATTTGAGTTTAACGGTCTCAACGTTGGGGAGAATCTTATTTTCGATCGTGGAAATATAGGGGATTCGCTGGCCAAAGCGGTCATGCTTCCAGTACCAGGGGTTACGGACCAGACTTACCCCCAAGCCGGGATGGTAAGCGGCAAGGTAATAGGGTCCCATGGACGGCAAAGTACGGGGATCGGTATCGATGGTCCAAAGTTTGAGCACACCGGCAGGCCCTTGAGCTTTCAAGACGGGTTCAAAGACATAGCGAGGGCCAAATTCCATATTGCTGGATAATTCGGGCATAGCCACGATCCGAGGGTAATGAAAAACAAAAGAACGTTCATCAATTTTCTGAATGGTAATACGTTTCTGGGACCCATCGGGCATCTGAACAAACTGCCCTGCGTACCCCGATTGTTGAAGCTCGGGGTTGCCTTCAATCTCATTGTACCAAAACACGACATCATCCGAGGTGACGGGGACCTTCTTTTGGGGGTCCGCTAAGCTCGTCCACCATAAATCTGACCTCAGGGTAAAGGTGATGTCGAGGGTTTGGGATGCTGTATTCACGCTAACGTGATACGACGCGGCGTTGGGTCGCCACGAACGGGTATAGACGTCGTATTCTAACAGGCTATCGGACAACGGACCAACCACTGCGGCCGTTTCACTGTCCTGCTCATGGAGAGGGCTAAAGGACTTTGGGTCTTGCGACAAGAAAGTTCGCCAGGTTCCCCCTGGCACCCCCTTTTGATAAGGCCCCCCGCCGGGGCGTTCTACGGTTTTTTTCCAGAGGGAATTATGGGGCTTGGCCAAGTAGGCTTGAACCTGGGCTCTGGTCATTTCGGGAAGTCCAGGCCCACACGAGGTCACCACAGCCCCCACCACGGCCAGGCTCATCACTTTCAGCAACTGAAACCGCTTACGCATAAGCGTTTATACTGCATTCAGCTTGACTTGGCAAATTCTTAGCGTCTCCCTCCCTTTTTCGTTCTTGAAAACTCTGGCACAGACCCACAAGCTGTCCTATACTGAGGCCATGAGAATCCGTCTCTTAGATGTGCCTCTCGACTTTGGTGCGAATTTAAGAGGGGTAGATCTTGGACCCACGGCCCTCAGAAGGGCCGGTCTTAAAGAAACCCTGAGCGCTATGGGACATGAGTTAGAAGAAGACCCTTTGCTCGTTCCCATCCCCATTGCCGAACACCGAGAGTCTGGCGACCCCCAGGTACGGTTTCTCGAACCTGTTGCCGAGGTGTGTTTATCCTTGGCCGCACGAGTTGAAGCGGCCTGCCAGGAGGGAGCGTTCCCCCTGGTTTTAGGCGGGGATCATTCCTTGGCCATTGGTAGTCTGGCGGGACTGAAGGCGTTTTATGGGCAAAAGCCCTGGGGAGTCATCTGGATTGATGCCCACGCCGACTTCAACACCCCAGAAACTAGTCCCTCCGGGAACATTCATGGAATGAGCCTCGCGGCGTCTTGCGGCTGGGGCCACCCCCTGCTCACCCAGCTTTACGGGCCTGCTCCTAAAATTCACCCCCATCAAGTCGTTTTGGTCGGTGTTCGCGACCTTGACCCGGGTGAAAAGCTCAACCTCAAGCAGGCTGGCGTTAAAGTTATGACCATGGCTGACATTGACCGCTGGGGGATGGCAGAAGTCATCCGTCGAGTCCGTGAAACGATGGACAGGTTGACCGAATGGCATGTTAGCTTAGATATCGACGTTTTGGACCCAGGGACGGCTCCGGGCGTAGGAACTCCCGTGCCAGGAGGGCTGACGTACCGAGAACTTCATTTGTTGATGGAAAGCCTTGCTGAAACTCAGCGCGTCACCAGTGCCGATGTCGTTGAAGTTAACCCTATTTTAGACCTAAAAAATCAGACGGCGAAAGTCGCCGTTGCCATGATTAGAAGCCTATTAGGAGCAACAATTTTATGAGTGACCTCCCTCTCCAAGACCAAACTCGCCCCCCACTTTACGTTCCCCTACATTGCCATACCGATTTCTCTTTACTCGACGGCGCGGCCAATGTTTCCCAGCTCGTGAAAAAAGCGAAAAGTCTTGGACTACCCGCGATCGCCATTACCGATCACGGCAACTTATTTGGAGCCCTCAAATTTTGGAAAGAGGCCAAAGCGGCTGGTCTTAAGCCCATCATCGGTTGTGAGTTGTATGTTGCCCCCGGGAGTCGGTTTTCGCGTGAAAAGGATGAAAATGAACACCGCTACACCCATTTGATTTTGCTAGCTAAGTCGGATGTGGGCTACCACAACCTCTCTCTTCTTTCTAGTGCAGGATACACCGAGGGCTTTTATTACAAACCCCGAGTCGACTGGGACTTGCTCACGCAACACCACGAGGGGCTCATTTGCTTGTCGGCTTGTCTGGCAGGCGAAATTCCTCGTTTGATCTTAAGTGGCAAAATCGAGGAGGCTAAAAAACGGGCAAAAGAATTTCAAGAACTTTACGGTCCAGAAAACTATTACTTTGAACTTCAGGACCATGGGCTCGATGAACAAAAACAGGTGAATGCGGTTTTAATCGAGCTGAGCCGTGAGTTGAACGTTCCCCTGGTCGCCACCAATGACAGTCACTACATCGACCCGGAAGACTCCGATGCCCAAGACACTTTGCTGTGTATTGGTACAGGCAAAAAAAAGACAGACTTGAAACGGATGACCTTTGGAGGGGGTGAATACTATGTCAAATCCCCCGAAGAAATGGCGAGATTATTTTCTCATGTCCCTGAAGCCCTCGAAAACACCCTCAAAATTGCCGAAGCCTGTTCGATGGAGATGAAACTCCCCGGACCACTCTTACCGAAATTTGAAGTCCCGGAGGATTTTTCACAAAAAGATCCCCAAGAGATCCTTGCCTACGCGGAAAGGCTTCGTCCTCACTTAAAAACGCCACAAGCTCACGAACGCTTAGAGCTGACAGTCACTCAGTATTTCGTGTGGGAGGCCAATAACGGCTTGAAGAAGCGTTATGCCACGCTTACCCCGGAAATTATCAACCGCCTGGATTACGAGCTATCCATAATTATCTCGATGGACTTTGTGGGTTACTTTCTTATCGTCGCAGACTTTATCGGTTGGGCCAAAAACCACGATATCCCAGTCGGTCCAGGACGAGGTTCGGGGGCGGGCTCGATTGTCGCCTATGCCTTGCGCATCACAGATATCGACCCCCTCAAGTACAAACTTCTGTTTGAGCGGTTTTTGAACCCTGAACGAATTTCGATGCCTGACTTTGACGTCGACTTTTGTATGGATCGCCGCCAAGAGGTCGTCGACTACGTCACTGAGCATTATGGTGAAGATAAAGTAGGTCAGATCATCACTTTTGGAACCCTAAAAGCGAAAGCTGTTCTCAAGGATGTGGCGCGAGTGCTGGGGTTCAGCTTTGCCGAATCTAACCACCTCTCGTCTTTAGTTCCCAAAGACCCCAAAATCAAATTAAAAGTTCTCCTGTCCGAGCCCCTAGACCCCAAATACGTGGAGAATGGGTGGCAAGAAAACCAGGATCAACTCCTGACCTTTTACCGTCAAGGCGGGAAATACCAAGAACTCTTCGACACCGCCCTACGCTTAGAAGGCCTATCTCGTCACACCAGTACCCACGCAGCCGGTGTCGTGATCGGGAAAAGCAAGCTGACTGACTTTGTGCCACTTTACCGTGACCCGAAAACGGGTCAGATCACCACGCAGTTTACCATGGAACAGTTGGAAGAGTGCGGCTTGGTCAAAATGGACTTCTTAGGCTTAGCTACCCTCACCTTGATTCGCAATACCTTACGTCTCATCGAACGAAAGGGGATACACCTGAACGAAGAGGATATCCCCGAAGACGATCCTCAAACCTTTGAAATGTTGAGTGAGGGTAAGTCATCCTCGGTCTTTCAATTTGAATCGGTGGGTATGCAAAAGACGTTAAAGCAAGCCAAACCGTCCAATATTGAGGACTTAATCGCTTTAAATGCTCTATATCGACCAGGCCCCATGGAAGAAATCCCCAACTTTATTCAAGGAAAACAAAACCCGAATTCGATCAAATGGCTTCACCCCGACCTCAAAGAGTGCCTAAAAGACACCTATGGCGTTATTGTTTACCAAGAACAGGTCATGGAAGTCGCTCGAATCATCGGAGGATACTCTTTGGGTGGAGCTGACCTATTACGCCGCGTAATGGGTAAGAAAAAAAAGAGGAAATGGCCAAACAAGAAGCCCTCTTTCTGGAAGGGGCTGCCAAAAAGGGCTATGACCGTGAAACCGCCAAACATATTTTTGACTACCTGGTTCCCTTTGCGGATTACGGTTTTAATAAAAGCCATGCCGCCGCCTATTCGGTCTTAGCCTATAAGACCGCCTATTTGAAAGCCCACTTCCCTGCCGAATACATGGCCGCTAACCTGACCAACGAGATGAATAATCAGGACAAAATGGTGTCCTATATGCTCGAGGCAAAAACATTAGGGATCAGCATACTCCCGCCTCATGTCAATACGAGCGAACGGTTGTTCACCGTCCTCGAAAATAAAATCATCTTTGGCCTTCAAGGTGTTAAAAATATTGGAGAAGGAGCTGTCGAAGAGATCCTTTCGGCACGAAAGAAAGGGGGTCTCTTTACCAGTTTTCAGGATTTCTTGGAAAGAATCGACCTCAAAGCCGTCAATAAACGTGTCCTCGAAACAGGGATACAATGCGGTATTTTTGACGGGTTGGGTCCTAACCGAGCAACCCTGAATCATAATCTCGAAAAAATGCTGGATTGGGTGAACAAACGAAAAGAAGAAGTTGCCTTCGGCCAAAGTGGCCTTTTTGACAGCGAACCCGATAGCCTACCCGTTCTCGAATTGATACCTTTTCCTGAATGGCCGGCTAAAGAATTGCTCGACTATGAAAAAAAGAACCTGGGATTGTTTGTCTCTGGACACCCCTTAGACCCCTGGTACGAACAGTGGAAACAAACATCTACAGTCAATTTGAACGATCCACAGTCCACTCCGAAAGACAAATCGGACCAAGTTTTGGGTTTTTTACGAGATGTCTCGGTGAAGTTTTCTAAAACCGGGAAAAAAATGTGTACAGCGGTTTTAGAAGACTTTCGTGGTTCAATACCTATTTTGGTTTTTCAAAAAGCCCTTGAAAAAGCAGAGCCCTTGTTAGTGAACGATGCGATCCTTGGTTTTACAGGCCGTATAGAAGTTCGGGAAGACGAAAAGCATACCTTTATGGTGAATTCGGTTCAACCTCCTCAAAACTTGACGTTAGTGCGGTCCTTGACCGTACACATTCGGTTTTCCGAAAAAACCTGGGTGGATGAAGAAATCGAGAAAATCCGGGATTTCTTTCTGGAAATT
>JAJXWL010000059.1 GCA_021781625.1 bacterium | reverse complement strand
CCCCGTTTTTTAATGAATATGTTGGAAGACCCGAAAGATGTGGTCAAGACTGCCAAAGTCCGTCGGTCTTGCCGCGAATATTTAGGCGTTGACCTAGAGCATTTAGGGGTGATTTATCGGGATGATTTACAGGATGTCGCCTTAGCCTCGCGACTGCCCATCTTATTGTACAAACCCCAGTCTGTCTTATCGCAGGCTATCTATCGGGTTGCCGATAAAATTACGCAGTTTGAACGCGAGGACATGGGACCTTTAGCCTTAGAGGCTCTCGAAGAAACCTATCAAATGGCTGTCTTAGAGGCTGAAGTTGACTTTGGGGCTAAACTCAATTATCTGGAAGATCTGCTTAACACGGGGGCACTGACCATGGGGGACCTGGTAGAAACCGTGAAAACTCAGCAATGGGAAATCCAACAGCTGAAAAATGAAAACAATTTGCTGAAGTCCAAGATCGTCAAGGCGATTCAGTCAGGCTATCAGCTTTGAAAGGTTGAGCGGACAACATGGCATCTGGTTTTCGCTTTCGTGGGGTACTTACCGCAGCAGTTGATCCTGTCACCCTCCAGGCCGTGTTGTACCTCAAAAAAGGTGGAGACCTAGAATACGATTCTTCGGCGGTTTTAAAAGTCCTGCATGAGGCTGGTATTCGAGAGGGCTTTGAACCAGAAGAGGTTTTAGAACGCTTACGTAAGTTTTCCTTGACTAAAGAAACAGAAAAATCCGAAGTCATCGCCCAAGGTCAATTACCACAGCCGCCAGTGCCCGAGACGCTCAACTGGTCAGAAAAGTTGGGGTTACCCGAAGACTTGAAAAGACTGGCACTTGAAGTCTTTAAAAAAGCGGGACCTCCCGTGGTGTATTCTGCCGCTAAAGAGAAAGCTTTGGTGGACCACCAAGTCAAGATCTTAGCCTTTGTCGAAGCTGGGGCTGTTGTTGCCACCCAGAAACCTGCGCAAGCTGGTAAGCCAGGTCGAGATTTGTCCGGACAGGTGGTTCCTCCCCCTCCGCTGAAACACGAAGAGTTTTATTGGGGGCAAGCCCTCGTCAGAAAACGTTCAGAAATTTCTGCCGAGACCACTGGGTTTCTCAGAGTAGGAAAGAATTGGGCTGAGTTAGTTCCTTTTACACTCCACCGGTGGGAACTGATGTATTCTGAAGATAAAACCGGCGTTCGCTTGTCCTTTTTTCCAGGGGATGCCCAGGCACCGTCAGTCACTTCAGAACAAATCCTCGCCCAGCTCGAAGCCTCGTACCCTCGTGAACGTCTGATTGATACCTCCCTATTGGACAATTGGCTAGCTGAAGCAATAAATACCCACGAAAGCTTTGACCGTTCGTTGAACAAAGACCGTGATGGCAGTTTTTTTATTGAGGTTTCTCCCAACCGTGTGATGGCGCAGTTGCGACTTGAAAAACCTCTAGGTAACGGAAGACCTTTATCTTTGAAGGACTTAGGCCAAGCTTTACGCCAAGCGGGGTTAAAGGGTTTTTCCTTTGAATCTGTCAAAACAGCGGTCAACGAATTTATGGTGGGGCCACAAACGGAATTGCCGGGTCTTTTGTTAGCTGAAGGCAAGGCGCCGACACGAGGGGCCGATCGACAGCTGGAATTCAAGGTGGATTTTTTGCCTCCCGAAGAAGCTGCCCCCCTCTTCAAGGCTCTTGGACTTGAGTCCACCACGGGACTCTCCCTGGCGGTTGTTCAACAAGAGCATCCCGTGGCGGTTTTTGAAACCCCTGTGGGGCAAGAAGGGCATGCCGGTCTGGATGTTTACGGTGAAAAAATTCCCCCGATTCCTGGCAATGATCCCACCGTTGAATTGCTATTCGGTCTCCAGAGGTCTGGCGACACCCTTGAAGCCGTGAAGAACGGCCTCTTGATCGTAGAAAAGACCGGGCAAAGTACAAAACTGCAAGTTCGAGAACATCGTGACGGCCGTGTGACGGTGACCCGAGCACCGGATAATCTGGAAGCTTTTCTGAGTCTTTACCCCCCCGTGGCCACGGGGCGTCCCCTTACCCTCGAAGCGATTCATGCGGCTCTGAAAGATCATCAAGTCACCTACGGTTTGGACGAGAAGGCCCTCCAGCAAGCCTTTGAGGTGGTGCAGGCCGGAAGAGCCGTTGAAAAGGTTCTGATTGCTCGTGGACTTCCTTCCAGCTCTGACCTCGAACGGCGGTTAAAATTTCTGGTATCGGTTCGCAAGGACCCCCGTCAGCGGTTGACTGGTGCGGTTCAAGCCGGTGAGGTGGTGGCGGAGTATTCCTTGCCCGACATGGACCAACCCGATGGTGTCGATGTTTTGGGGAATGTGATTCCCGTGGAAGGCGAACCTTTGATTCTCAAGTTGTCTGAACACCTCAAAGCGGAAGAAAAAGAACTCGGGGTTCAAAAGATTATTGCTGAAAAAAGCGGTGAAATCCTCTTGGAGCCGCCGCTGTTGTCTTTACGGCATCAAATTCAATTGAAGAATGTGGATGGCCGCACAGGTAGTGTCAAATTTCCCGGAGAGGTATTCGTCGAAGAAGGTGTGGACGAGGGACTTTTTGTCATGGCCGGTGCCATCAAGGTCAAAGGCCAGGTTGTGGGGGCCTTGCTCTCCTCAGATTCGAATATTCAAGCGGCGGGTGTCAAAGGTGAAGGCAAAGCCTTGTTACGCGCCAAACAGCATATCGCCGTTGGTTTTGCTGAAAAAACGACCTTTTTTGCGGTGGGGGATTTGCATGTCCATAAATCTCTGCACTTTTGCCGGGTTATGTGTAACGGCAAGCTTTGGCAAAAAAATCCCGGGGGGACTTTGGTGGGTGGCCTCATCAAAGTCAAAAGCGGCCTGGTGACCAATAATTTGGGCACTCCAAACGGGGTGCCGACCACGGTTTCGTTTGGACAAGATTACCTCATCGAAGCCCAAATCACAGCTGAAGTCAAAGAAACCGATAAATTACGCGAGTCGATTGTCAAATTGGACCACCTCATGACCACGTTAACTTCTCCTGCGGATAAAGATAAACTTGCTCAGGTTCGTAAGAATAAAGTCCTCATGTTGAAACTGCTGGAAAAACGCAATATGAAGCTCATTAACCTGCGGGATAAGTTTGACTTGCACTGTCCCAGTGAAATTATCATTTACGAAACCTTGTATCCCGGTGTATCGATTGAATCTCACGGCCGTTTATATGAAGTCAAAGAGAAAAAGACCCGACTTAAGATTGTGTTTAACGAAAATACGGGGCATATTGAGGACCGCCCCTTGGACCCCGAGGTGACGACGTAGTCGGTCACCAAATGATTCATCAACGGAGACGTTATGCCCCTCTATCTCACTTATCCTTCCTGGATTCACCCCGAGATCATTCCAGGTTTATTTCCGCGTTGGTATGGGTTGATGTACATCATCGCTTTTGCCATCACCTACCTGCTGTTTAAATGGCAAGTCAAAAAAAGCGGCCAAGTGGTAGCCAAAGACACCGTGGCCAACTTCTTTTTTGCCGGTTTGGCGGGGTTGATTGTCGGGGCGAGGTTGTTCGCCACCCTACTGTATGACCGATCAGGAATATACTGGAGCCAACCCTGGTTGATCTTTTGGCCGTTTAGCCCTGAAGGGCAGTTTACCGGGTTTGTCGGGATGTCGTATCACGGTGCCTTGCTTGGAATTGTGGTAGGCATGGGTCTCTACGCTCGGCATAAGAAGTTGGATTTCTTGGCCTGGGGAGATATGCTAGCTGTTTCTTTTCCCCTCGGTTACACCTTTGGCCGTTTGGGAAACTTTATTAACGGCGAATTATGGGGGCGGGTGACCACAGTGCCGTGGGGGATGATTTTTCCCCATGCTGACCCGGTTCCGGTCAGTGAGCCCTGGGTGAAAAGCGTCATGCAGCAAACCGGGGTAACCGACATCATACATACAAGTCTAGGCGACATGGTGAACTTGCCACGTCACCCGTCCCAGTTATACGAGGCGTTTGGCGAAGGTATCCTTTTGTGGCTGATTCTCTGGTTTTTGGTTCGCCCTCGCATTCCGTTCCGAGGTTTTGCGATTGGTGTGTACTTAATCGGATACGGGGTGGTCCGCTTTATCCTGGAGTATTTTCGAACACCGGACAAAGGGTTGGACTTTCCCATCATGTTTGATCCTGTTCGAGACACCAGTCAGATCCACATTTATTTGTTGAACTTTACGACAGGTCAAATCCTCAATGCGATTGAAATTGTCGCGGGAATATTGTGTCTGGTCATTTTTGCCAAGCTGGATCAAAGGCGTAAGGCTCAAGAGAAGGCACGGGAAGGGGTTAAGAAATCCCGCTCCCGCTAAGGGATTCGGCTGCAATACCTCTGGGCCGGTCGGGGTGGATGTCGTAAGTCCACCCCGCATCAAAAATATTCAGAAAGTCATTGAGTGGCCTTGTCGTCACGGTGAGGGAATAAAATTTGGTTCCTTTTTCTTGCTGTCGACGCAGTTCAGACCGTAGATTTCCGGGGATTTTGGGGGTAGCAAAGTCCGACAGAACCAACACATCCGCATCATGAAACCGTCCTTCGGCTAAGTACTTAAGGGCTTCGCGAAGGGCCGGGGTGAGGTCTGTGCCCCCATGAAAGGAATAGCTCAGAAAATTCAAAAAAGGGGTGAGGTTGTGTTTAAGGTCCGTGATATCTAAAACCCGGATCTTGGACGAAAAGTTGATCAACAAGCAGGGGCGGTTTTCTTTCCAGGCGATACGCGCCAAAGCCAAGACAGCGGCCTTGGCCACTTTTTCGGGTTCACCTCGCATGGATCCTGAGGTATCCAAGGCGGCGATGAGGGGGCCCCGTTCATTGTGGTTTAACGCATTCAGCTGATCTTCGTAGAGCTTCGGTGGCGAAGCTGAGGTAAAGTAATCCCACACCAACAGCCGGCTTTCGGCCTCTTTGACAAAAAACACTTCTGAAGTTTCTTTGGTAGCCAAAAGGCTCAACTCAGAGCTCACCGCATCGCTCCAAGAGCGGCCCCAGGTGACCCCCCGAATTTCCCCCTTGCCTGGTTCTGATTCTTTGCCCAGCTGGGGGGGAGGGGTTCTGAAAGAACGCCAATCGCGGCCAATCAGTTCGGCGATCCGCTGGAGGGCAGGGTCTTCTTCGAGTTGCTGGGCATAGGTTTCCAGTGGCCCCCAATCTTGCTCATCGCCGAGGCCGTCTTCAAGATCCCAGCCAAAGTCCTTATCGGTTAAAAAGGCTTTCAGGGCTTTTTCTGCTTCGGCAACGCGAGCCAAGCGGGTAAGAAGGCGAGAATGAAAGGAGGGAAGGTTTTGATTGAGCTGTCGTTCATGCTCTAAGCGGCGGCGCTGTTCTTGGGCCTTTTGCCACAAGGTCAGAAGTCGTGGTCGTCGTCCTTCTTCGTCACCCGGGCTGGTAAAAAAAGACCAAGAGGTCTGGGGGTAAACTTCAGACAAAAACCGTGATAGTTCTTCGCGGACGGAATAATCCCCTTGCTTCCAAAGGTTTTGGAGGTGCTGTTCTTGACGGTCCAAGGGGTTTAACGGCGGCGGAGTAAGCCAGTGTTGGTAAGCCGCCACTGCTTTGGGGGCCCAGCGTCCCCAAAAATCTGGTGAAAAGGGGGTTTGGGATTCTCGGAGTTGCACCCAGCGGTAAAGGTACTCTTCGTCAGGGAGGGCCTGCCGGAGAGCCATCGCGAGTTCAGCCAAGATTGAGGGCCCTAGCTTCCCCCAATTCTTGGAGGGCTGTTTCGGCGTCTTGAAGTCGTGCCGCAAGTTTATCTAAAGAAGCACGGCAGGCCTCTTGTTGTTCTGGCTCGGCAAAGAGGTGCCGCTGAGCTTCGGTGGTTTTGTTCCGTAGGAGCTCTGCGACCGTGTCTCGGGCGGTACGCAGCCTCTGGAGCTCGTGTTGGACCGACTCGGCCCAAGCTTTCAGAGCCTTGGGCTCGGGGAGGGTGTCTTTCCACACCGTGACGGTTTCCGGCATGCTTTCTAAGGCAAAGAGGATGCCGTCGATCACAAGTTCTGCGGGCCCCTCGCCACGCCGTACGGCAACCTTGCGGCTTTCGACATAGCTGCCTAAGGGACGGAAAAAGAATAATTCCCCTTCCAGCTCTTCTTCTGTAGTCCAAAGTTCGTAATCTCGCGCCCAGACGCGGGCACTGTGAGTACTGGGGTAACCTTTAACGGCAAAGTACTCCCCGTCATACAAAACCGGCCGAGGTTGGGTCAGCCGTTCTTCCCTTTTGGTGAGTGACCTCAGGTCATCTGCGGCCTTTTGGGGAGCTTCTAAGAGCGCCAAGATTTCGGATGGACCTTCCCAACCAAAGTCTTCCAGAACTTCGAGGAGCCTTTGTTGAACCGCCTCACGGTCGGCAGGCGTGTGCCAAAGGACGTGTTGCAATACCGCTAGGTCCAGGGGGTCGACCACAGTCCGATCGTGGAGGTAGGCCGAGGCCTTGAGTAGGCGAAGGGCTTTTCGCCACCGACGGTCTGAGATGTACAGAGGAGCCAGGTTCTCACGCAAAAGGTCAAAGGCCTCGAAAATCAAGGGGGGAACACTCACCGCACTGACTTGATTTTGCACTTCTTGCCAGTCTTTTTCATCGAACTGATCTTCGGGGAGCTGGGGACTTGCTGTTTCTTCTTGAGCCAGCATCTTTTGAAATGAAGCCCCAGAGGCGACAGGAAACAGTTCGAGACGGAGTAAAAACCGGTCCCAAAAGGCCTCAGAGTTCTCTTCGCCGTCAGGAGCTGTATTCGAGGCTCCTATGAGAAGCTTCAGGGGAACACGCCGTTCTTCACGGCCATTTCGGAATAACTTTTCGTTGAGAATCGCCAACAGGGTGTTTTGAATGGGCGGTCCTGCTCGCCAGAGTTCATCTAAAAAAACGAGGTCAGCTTCGGGTAAGTAGCCTTCTGTTTTTCGAACGAAGACATCCTGATCCCGTAAGCCTGAAAGGGAGAGGGGGCCAAAGAGGTCCTCGGGCGTAGAAAAACGGCCCATCAGGTATTCAAAAGAACGCCCCTTGCGAAAGAGTGCTTTAAAACGGCGGGCTAAGAGGCTTTTCGCCACCCCGGGGGGGCCCAGCAAAAAAAGGCTCTCACCTGCGCACAGGGCTAAGAGTCCTAAGGACGCCGCTACTGTGCGCTCACTAAGGTCATGGGTTAGAGCCTGGATCAGGCGTAGAGCGCGTTCATACATAGGGTAATTGTGGTGGTTGGCGCCATTTTCCACAAGAGGTTAAGATTTCTTTGCGTTCTCGAACAAAACGTCATAAAATGTCAGCATAGGTCTATTATGAAAAATACTGGAAACGATTCAGATGCCTTAGTCTTTGCCGAGGAGCTACCGGTAACCGAGACTGAAAATCCAGGTTGGCACATTCTCATCGTGGACGATGAAGAGGGTGTACATACCATGACGGAACTCGTGCTGAGTACCTTCACTTTTGATGGCATGTCCTTGATTTTTCATCACGCCTACTCGGGGGCCGAAGCGAAAACCGTTCTGGCTCAGTTAAAGGACTTGGTCGCCATTGTGCTGTTGGACGTGGTGATGGAAACACCTGAAAGCGGGTTAGAAGTTGTCAAATATTTACGGGGCGAATTGCAAAATAAGACGGCGCGCATCATCCTCAGAACAGGTCAGCCTGGAGCCGCTCCCGAAGAAACCATTATCACCAACTACGATATCAATGATTACAAAGAAAAAAGTGAACTGACTCGGCAGAAGCTCTTCACCAGTTTGACGACGGCCTTGCGGTCTTACCGGGATATTGTTTCGATTCTCAAAAGCCGTGAAGAATTGCATAAGATCATTCACGCCTCGACAACGATTTTTAAACTGCAATCTTTGCGGGAATTTTGTCAGGCTGTTCTTCAACAGTTGTCCTATCTTTTGCACATTGAAAGTCCGGCGATTTATGTCCAGGCTGATGGGTTTGCGGCCACGGCACGATCTGAGGGGTTTATTATCTTGGCCGCCACCGGCCAATACTCAGAACTGTTGGATAAGCCTATTGTTGAGGCACTTCCTGAAGACCTTTTTGTCGAAATCCAAGAAACCCTGCACCAACGAAAAAGCCAGTATCGAAAGAGGTGGTACATCGGGTACTTTGAAACCGACTCCGGCGTCAAAAACTTGATTTGTATCGAGAGTCGACATCCGATAGACCCCATGACCCTTGATCTGATTCAGATATTCAATGTGGATGTGGGCATTGCTTTTAATAACCTCTACTTAAACAAAGAGGTGGTGGACACCCAAAAAGAATTGATCTTCCGTTTGGGGGAAATTGTAGAAAGCCGTTCCCAAGAAACCAGCTTTCATGTCCGTCGAGTTGCCGATTACGCACAGGCGTTGGCCTTACGTGCAGGGTACACGCGGGACGAAGCGGATGCGCTACGTCTTGCCGCTGCCATGCACGACATTGGCAAGCTGGGCATCCCGGACAGTATTTTGATCAAACCAGAACCCTTGGCCCCCGAAGAATACGCCATCATGAAGACTCATACGACGATTGGCCATTCCCTTTTATCTTCTAGCGAGCGACCTATTTTTCACTTAGCCGCAGATGTCGCCTGGTGTCACCACGAACGTTGGGACGGCAATGGTTATCCCCGAGGCCTTAAAGGCGACCAAATCCCTTTAAGCGCCAGATTGACGAGCATTTGTGATGTCTTTGATGCTCTGTCTACGCCACGGGTTTATCGTACAGCTTGGGGAACAGAACAGGTTCTAGAATACATTCGTCAGGAATCGGGCAAGGCCTTCGACCCCGTGCTCGTAGAACTGTTTTTTCAAGTGTATCCACGGCTGGAAGAAATTCGCCAGGCCTTTTCACCAGGTAAGGTATGAAGCCGCTCACTCTAGGTTTATTTGTCGGTTCACCCGATGACCCGTATATGCGA
>JAJXWL010000058.1 GCA_021781625.1 bacterium | reverse complement strand
TAGCTGGATTGAGAAAGAGGGATTTCCTTACCCTCTACTGTTAAACTTCCAAAATCCATGTCGGCATTCGTCAGCTGTGAAAAGGTCTTTGACGCAGAACCTCTGACCTCCCCTCCTAAGGCGAGCACCCGTTCCGCTTCTTCGCCCAGAACATGCGGTTTAAAACGTCTCAGCTTAGTCAGAGAAATCCGATCCTCGGCCAGAAGCTCTTGCCCAATCCAATCGTTCCACTTCTCGTCAGAAATGGCCAAAATTTCTGGAACTAGATAACTTGAGGCCGCATTGGCTTCTGTGACCACGGCATAGAAACGCCCCATTCTTTCATTAGCTGTCGCATCAACGACATCTTCGGCGACTTTCAGGTGAGCATACTCCCCCAGTTTTTCAGCAAGACGTTCCCATTGGTGAGAAAAGTCCACTGCTTTTTTCAAAGCCTGGGCGGAGGTCAGGGTTCCCTCCCACGTCGGAATTTCTTTTACAAGATTTTTCAAGCGGGAAAAATCGGCTTCCCAGGCAGTTTCATCGGTATAGAGAAGAGAAAGGTTCCACCGATCTTGTGAGGGAACCTCTGAACGCTGGCGAACTTGAGGCATGATTACTCCTTGGTTTCAGGGTCTACGATAAACTTACGGATGAAGACTAAGATCGTCTAGCAAGATTCCCAATCGTCGCGTGGCTCGGGCACGATGAGAAAGCTGGTTTTTCAGTTCGGGCGGCAATTCCGCTGAGATTTTCCCTAGTTCCGGAAGATAAAAGATGGGGTCATAACCAAACCCATTTTCACCGCTGGGCTGGTGGGCCACCTCGCCTTCCCAGGTTTCTTGAACCAAGAAATGCCGTTCCGCAGATAAAATCAAGACCAAGGCACACACAAACCTGGCCCGACGATCACTGACCTCTTTCAACTTCGTTAGCAGAAGAGTGTTCTTTTCGGAATCTGACAAAGCTCGTCCCGCTTCTTCTGTTCCAAAGCGGGCTGAGCGCACTCCGGGAGCTCCCTGTAAAGCCTCGACACAAATACCTGAATCGTCGGCCAAAACAGGGAACCGCCCTTGTGTTGCCTGAAATAGCGAAAACGCTTTCCCGTAGGCATTTCCCCGAAACGTTTCCTCAGTTTCGTCATGCTCCCAACCGGCGAGTCCGACGTCGGCGGGGAGTAGGAGATGATGCTTCGGCCACAACTGAGTCAGTTCTTTTTTCTTGTGCCCATTGTTTGTTGCGAGAAGTATGTCCATGGGCGGCATTATAGACGACGGCTAGGTTCCTTTTCAAATAGTGCATACCCGAATCAATGGTACCTTTGGGGACTCCGATTACCTCAGAGACTTGTTCGTGGGTAATTCCTCGCCGAATTGTCTGAAGCGCATGTAATTTTGCCGCCACGGTGTTTTTCTGTTTTTGATAGGCTTGATAAAGGGCCTGCCGATCGTCGTTCGTCGGGGCTGAACAGATATCTACCTCTATTTTCCACAGCTCAATTAAACTTCGTGAATATTTATTTATGGCCTCTTCATACTTTTTATCCGTATCTTTCTGCATGTCTCTCAGCTCGATAAGGTACTTATCCATTTCTGAAGGGTTGATCTTCACTTGCCGACAAAACTCTTCAATACTGGAAATACTGGCACTATCTGCACAAAGCAAAAGGGCCGACAACAATCTTTTTTTCCAGGCGGGAGAAATTTTTGCTTTTGTGGCCATATAGTTCCAAAGGCTGGCATCAGAAAACTGATTTTCGAGCTGAGTTTCTGGAGACTCATAATTCACGCTCGAGTCGGTGTAGAGAAAGGCTAGTAAACGGTCAATCCTTTCTTGGTCGTAAATATTGCGTCTATAATCGATAAATCTCCATTTGAGAATATTATAAAGGTAGTGTTGGAAAGGTTTCCCTTTAAAGGTAAACCTTACGACCAACTTAGGTATGATTTCGAAAACAGAGGCAACAAAATCTTGATTCTCTTCATCTTTGTTGGGATTGTATCTCTTTAAAAATTTATAAACTTCAAGAGTTGTTTCTAAGATCGCTTTGGCCTTTGTAACATTCCCCGCCTGAAACCCCAAGATTATTTCTGTGAGTGTGTTGTCGTAGTCCATAGAGCCTCCAGCATTCATTCAGCAAAAAGAATGCCAAAAGCTTATCTCACTGTTTTAACTATATTTCTTTTGAGTATGAACGTCCAAGTCAGTCAAAACTGTTACCTTCGGTTACCTTTTCTCAAGGTTTTGGTTCAAAGTAAACCTTTAGAGCTTCGAGCACTCGTTGTTTAACCTCAGAAAAGTGACCTGAACAAGAAAAGCCTGAAGCCCTGATATGGCCTCCACCGCCAAAGATCGCTGCCAAAGTTGCCACATCAACAACATCTTTTGACCTCAGCCCCCCGGTGACTTTATCCGGGCCATCTTGACGTAGAAGCACCACCACGAGATTGCCAGCTACAGACTGAAGGACCTGATAAATCATATCAGATTCCCGATTTTCTGCTCCGAATTTTCCTCGATCGCCTTCTTCTTCCCAAGACACAAGAACACGATTATCCCAGTAACTTTCCACGCGGCTTAACACAAGTCCCATCAGTTTTTGGTTTGCAAGAAGTCGTCCCCCATTCAGCTGTTGAAAAACAGCTTTAGGAGAGGCCCCGGCCTCGGTCAAGCGGGCTGCAGTATGAAAAGTCGCACTAGAACCTTGCTCCAAATGGCGAAAGAAACCTGTATCTGTACATAACCCCAACAAGAGCCAATGGGCTTCTTCTTCAGTTGGGGCCCCCAACAAGTTATGAATCAATCGTTCAACCAAAAAGGTCGTGCTGGGGGCTTTAGGGACTACCCAACGAACCTCCCCAAAGGAAACTCCCACCGCATGATGATCAATGACCGCAATAGGTAAAGTCCCCAGCTCATTCTGCAAGGTTCCAAGGCGGTCTGGTGTCGAACAATCCAGAACCACCACGGCTGGGTTTTTGGTTTTAAAGAATGGATCTAGGGTCTCGGCAAAAAGAGGTTGATAGCGATTGATCTCCAACCTTTTAAATGGCCCTTGGTTGGCTAAAAAAACTTCGCACCCCATTCTTTTCAACGCTGAGCCAAGGGCCAGCTGAGAACCAATACAGTCCGCATCAGGATCCTGGTGGCCCACCAGAATAAAGCTACGATGTTGTCGTAAAAAGTCTAGCAAATGAACAGGTGGTTCCACGGGTTATCTTTAAAATTGAAAATTAATGTCTTGATTCGGATGAAATAGACCTGAAAGATCTGCGGTGTCACTAAGAATACCCCAACTTGGGTCGTTTAAATTTTGATCCGCAAAAATTCGAAGGTGATGAAATTTTCCATCTTTCCAAAAGATTTGCATGTATGGGTACTGACCACCAGTCCCGTAAAACAGTTCTGCCTTCACATAGCCATCTGAGGTAGCCCCAGTGGACTTATAAAACCACTCCATAGGCACATAAATCGTGTGAGGGTCCATCCGGTCGTCCAGATAAACAACAATATAGCCCTCTTTTGAACTGGTAATTTTCTGTATAAAAACTGTCTTGGCAAAAAAGGGAGACTGGACGGCCTGGGCACTGACCGAGGCCAACATTCCTGAGCCAAAGAACAAACTGATGAGAAGAACCAAAAGCTTTTTCATGAGGGGAAAGCCTCCTGGTGTTTAGTATAAGAGGCAAAGCGGCGGCCTGCAAGAGCTAATATTGCAGGTCAATCAACAAGCCGTGAAGCTCATCAACTTTTCGGAGAATTTCTAACTTGTCTTTCTGATCTGTTAAAATATAGGCGCCCAGTTTTTCTAGTTTTTCATCGATCACTTGTAGCAAAAGATACTTGGGACGTTTCATATCTTTTCGAAGACGACCCTCCACCTCTGAAAGTGTCACCGACCTTTTGAGGACTTGTTTGATAAACCGTCGGACGCGTTCTTTGTAAGCTTGGACATTTTCAGGCCCCGGGTAGGCTACCAAATGACGGCCAGACTCTTGGACCTCGTCCAAAAGTTTTTCTAAGTCATCCTCTCCAGAAATATCTGTCGAAGTGAGTTGTCCTGTTCTTTCCGTGTCTTGAGCTTGTGACAAAGCCGATAAAAAGCCCGTCTTCTTCGCAGTTTGTGTCTTTTTAGACTTCTTTTCTTCGGTTTTCGAGGGCAAAAAGGACTGTAAAAGACCCTGGGACTCGATACGGTCCACGAATTATTGCTCCCATTGCGATAAGGGAGAAACAACTTTAGCCGTAGGGTCTATTTTTAAAACGTAAGAGGATTGTTGGTGCACGGCATGAGGCCCTTCTTCACGGATTCGGGGAGTAATACAGGCATACCCATCAAGAATGCTACCGCGCTCAATTTCGAGCCGGGGTGAATACACATTGCCAAGAACTACCGCAGAGGCTAATAACACCACGTGTTCATCGGCATAGATATCGCCTCGAAACACCCCCCCAACGACAACGTCTCTACCATGAAGCTCACCCTTTCCACGACCGGTGACCCCCACAAGAATTCGGCCAGAGGTTTTAATGGACCCCGAAAAATCCCCGTCAATTCGAAAGAAACCTTTTACAACAAATTCACCGCGAGCCGAAGAACCTTCTCCGATCAGGGTGTTGATGTACGCAGATTCAAGGGGAGCCGACACTTAAGGTCCTTTCTGGTCAAACGATTCACTAGAAATCGTCAAATATTTTGTGGGGTCAACGACTTGAGTACCAATCATGACTTCATAGTGAAGGTGCGGGCCCGTCGACAACCCCGTAGAGCCAATGGCACCAATGACCTGACCACGAGAGACGTCTTGACCTTTCGTCACATAAATTCTGGATAAGTGTGCATAACGCGTTGAAAAACCATAATTATGCTTCAAGATAATGTAGTTTCCGTAATCAAAAGGTTCATAGCCAATTTGCGCTACCTTGCCGTTGGCCGTGGCAACCACAGGGGTTCCTAGCCGTTGGGCAATATCAATACCTTTATGCAGATACCACTGTCCTGTAAACGGGTGAATTGCCGGCCCAAAGGGATTGGTTATCCACCCTCTCACGCCTTTTAAAGGCCAAAGGCTGGGGATGTCCACCAGCAGGGACTTTTCAGTCGATAATGCATTATTCAATTCACGCAACGGCTCGGTGGTCGCAGCCATAAAGTTATGTAGGTTCTTTAATTCGCCCACTTCAGGAACAGCCCCGCCGTCCACTTGTTGAAAGTTGAGTAAGGACGCTAAATCCCCATGCATTTGATTATCAGTTTGAATCTTGGCAGGGGCGACCCCAACGGTTTTTAACGTCGAGTCTAAGGTATCTTCAAATTGTCCGGCGACGCGGTGTAATTGCCCCACCTCTTCACGCATCGTATCGAGGTTAGCTTGCGCCGTATCAAGTCGGTCACTTTTTTGAGCCAATAGACGGTTCACACTGGTAAAGCTGGTGATGTACCAAACAAAGAACACAAAAACCAAAGTGGTCAAAAGCCCTAAAAAGGCCAAGGCAAAGACAGATATTTTAAAATTGATGATTTTCCGTTCAGAATGCGGGATCAGCATGATTGTAAAGTTTTGACGACCAAACCGCCAAAACTTTGCCCAGACTTCTCCGAGCTTTTTTCCAGCTGACCCTAGTCCCTTGCGGGTTTGGTGAGCAACGTTTTTTTCCCAATTCTTATAATTCTCGACGGGGGACAAAATCCACCCTCCTGCTTCTGGATAAAAGGTCGGTTATTTTGAGGCTACACTTAAACTCAGCCTTTGTCAATTCAAGGTTGACCAAGCCGCCTTTGTGTTGTAACTTGAATTTGCTGTTACTGTTTATCCCCGGACATGCTTAACTCGCCTCATGTGGTGAATGCACTCAGGTCCGAATCGTTTTCACGGAGACCTTATGAAACTTTTCGACACACATTCGCATCTCAGCCTGATTCACGACGACCATATTGAGCAATTGCTTTTAGCACAGGAAGCAAAGCGTGAAAATGTTCTGGGAATTCTGAGCATTACCAATAATATCCAAGACTTTTTCACCGTTCATGAAAACCTGAAGACGGCCTCCAATGTCTATTTTGCCATCGGAGTTTCCCCCTCTGAAGTACTTCACCCCGGCCGGGACTGGGAACAAAAAATTGTTCAAGGTAGTAGCCTGGAAAGGGTTATTGCTCTTGGAGAAACGGGCTTAGACTACGAAAAAAAGTACGGGGATAAAAAATCTCAGATTGACCTTTTTTTACGACAACTTGATCTCGCCGCCCGTTTAAATCTCCCCGTTGTCATCCATAACCGAGGTGCAGGTGATGACTTACTGTCGATTTTAAAAGACAAAATTCCGCCGCGAGGCGCGATCCTGCATTGTTATTCGGAAGATGTTTCGTTCGCCCAAAAGGTTCTAGATTTAAACGTCTGGATCTCGTTCGCGGGGAATGTCACCTACCGTAACGCCCGTCAAATTCAAGAAACTGCCGCGGGAATGCCGCTTGACCGGATGTTGATTGAGACCGAAAGTCCCTTCATGATCCCTAGCGAACACCGTGGCAAACGCAATAAACCCTCGTATTTACCGTCTACCTTGTACCATATTGCTGACTTGCGTGATGAAGACCCTGAATACGTGGCTGAACAACTCTGGGCAAACAGTCTAGAGGTTTTTGGGTTAACGAACAAACTTTCCTAAACAGTTAAATCAAGAGGTTGAGCGTAATAACCGTTAAGTTACTTTCTCGAATTTGATTCACCAAAGATTCAAAGTGTACGCCAACCTTTTGACATTCCTCAGATAGGTACGACAAATAATAGAGTCCCAGCTCGGTACTCCCCGCATTTTCGTCAGGACCCTCTTTGTAGAATTCCATTAGCGAGCGTTGTTTCAACTTGACACTTTTTGTGTCGTCAATGCTTTTTTTGAGGTCGAGATAACCGGCTTCTTTATTGTAGATCTTGACCTGCAGACGTTCGCGAGCCGTGATCGCTTTAGCGTTGTCGGACCCAACCTTCCAGGATAGAAAAACGTTTTGATTTCGGGCTTTCATTTCCTCGACAATCATTTTCCGCATTTCTGGATCGTACATCACCGACATGGGATCTAGAGTCCCTTTGTAGCGAGCTTTGGCAAAATTTTGCATATTGGAGTTCTCGGCCATGATGGCGAGTTCCATCGTCATCAAAGACAAGTATTCCGCAATTTTGGCTTTGAGCATAAAATCTTGCAAAATCACTTCGATATCATTCAGTAAAGGCAAAAGTTCATCAGAATCTTTAAAATTTGTCAGAACGAACCAAACTAAGGGTCGAAGATTACTGAGAAACTTCTCGGCTAAAAATAGCTGGATATTCTTTTCTTCGGGAAGCAGGGATTCGTTTTGCAGGACTTGCGAGACCAAAGTTCGCAAGATTTCCTGTTTAAGGCTTTGCGTCACAGCCTTATTTTTCTCGAGAGATTGAGTAAGATAGGTTTCATTGATCGAAGTTTTACGGTCAATAATCGCGCTAGGATTGGCGCGATTCCATTTTTTAATGACTTCTGATTCTAAGACCTTGGCAAAAACCATTTCATCAAACCGGCGGTAAAGAGTACCGTAGGTAATGAGTTTCGAAAGATCCATTACTTCTTGACGCTTAGAAACAAATTCTGGGCGACTGATTTCAAGATACGAAATGTAATTGATCAAAAGCATCTTTTGAACAGAAGCCGGCGAAAACGAATCAAAAAATATCCCGTACTGCTCAATTTCGTCGGCGAGTCTGAACCTTTCGAGCCTTTTATTGCTCTTTATGAAAAAGTTGATTCCTTCTTCGTTAAAGATGATTTTTATGGGGAGTTCGAGGATTTTCTTTCGACGTTCGGTAGACACCTAGAACTCTCCTACCAGTGTTCATAACTGACGATCCGTCCTTTCGGCAGACGGTCGCGCTCTTTAGGTTTATCGTCAGAATAGCCTAAAATCAAAAGAAGAACTATGCGCATACCGTAAGGAACGGTCAAAAGTTCTCTGACTTCGGTTTCATCAAAGGTTGTATTAATACTGCAAGCTAGCCCTTCCTGCACAGCCTGAAGCATCATGAAAGAGGCCGCAAAACTTAAATCAATGGGATAAGCCAGCTGACCATTAGGAGTTTTATAGTCAATATTTGTGCTACAAACCGCAATGTGGACGGGAGCCTGAATCAGCCAGGGCTCATTATAGGCGGCGTGTGCGATTTTCTGCCTTTGGAGGAGTTCGCGAATCACAACAAACCGCCAAGGTTGACGATTTTTTGCAGAAGGCGCCAGCCGTCCAGCCTCTAAAATCCTGTCTAAAATATCGTTGTCAATATTTTTGTCGAGAAAACTCTTAGCACTGAAGCGGTTCTGAATAGACGGAAGGATGTCTTTCATGACGGTTCCTCTAGTATACACGAACTTGCGCCAGTGTCAAAGATATCCTATCTTGAATTGATGAAAAGCTTTGTTCTTGGGGTCTTTCTGCTTTTTTCTCTCTCAACCAATCTTTTTGGACAGAAAGAAACCCGTTCGGATGAAGGAACAAATGCAGAAATCCAGCGCCTGAATGAGATCGCTGCGACCCTGCAAAAGGACGAAATACCTTTTGAAACCCTTTTCTACAATAACCTGCCTGGTGCGCATTCTTTTGCACACAGCCTCGTGGTCAATTTACCCGGAACAACCACCGCAAGACTGGTAGTTGTGGTACCTGTGGACTCAACACCTCAACGTCAGGCCTTCGACAGTCTTCATGCCGTCTTGACCGCCGCTAAGGCTTGGAAAACCCATCCCCCACGGTTTCCCGTCACGCTCCTCTTTGCCGGAGCTGAGCGAGCCAAAGGTCCTGGCTATCCCTTGAGTTCTCGACAGTTCCTCAATACCTTTTTTCCCTGGGAACCCACTTCGGTAGTGATCCTTGATCTTGATTCGAACAGTACGAATTTAGAACTGTATTTGGTTTCCGGAGCCTCGATTGCTCCTTTATGGTTGACCCAGGCGTGGCTTGAAACCTTGCGGAGTGTTGGCTTTCAAGTTAGCATTGCCGGAAACCAGCCGCAAATTTTTCGCTTTGACCTCCCCGAAAAACAGACTTTAGCCGAACCATGGTTTGAACGTGGTTTCCCGACAATCTTGATTCGTTCAGTCGGCA
>JAJXWL010000057.1 GCA_021781625.1 bacterium | reverse complement strand
TCAGTGCCTTCGTCGGTATGCTGATCGGCGCGGGCATTCTAGCAGGACTTAGCCAAGTGACCTTTCCTGGGAACGCTGTCGTAGATATGTTCTTAGTCAAAGGTCATTTGGTTTGGGCTTGGCCCTTGCAGAATGTCCTTTGGGTTGTTTTAGGCATGCTGGCGACGGGCTTTTTCGGCGCGTTTTACCCGGCATGGAAAGGGGCTCATCAAAAGCCTGTGGATGCCTTGCGGCACGACGCTTAGGCAAGGAGAAGATTTATACCATGAAATTGTTCACTGTATTGTTGCTGGTAGTGGGACTACCGGTTTTCTTGGCAGCCCAAGTTCCTGCCAACTCCCGTGAAATTTTGGCCCGAATAGACCGCCAGGTCACCTTTATGGATTCCGATTATTCCGCTCAGGTGGACATCGTTCAAAAAAAGCCCGAAGAAGGCGAGTCATTTACCAGTGTAGCCCTGTTTCGGCGAGACCGCGATTCTGAATACCTGATTATGGTCCTGAAACCCGATTCGGACAAAGGGAAAGGTTACCTCAAGATTGGTCCCAACTTGTGGTTGTATGACCCCGTGGCTCGTCGTTTTACCGTGACCAGCGCGAAAGACCGGTTTCAAAATTCCAACGCCCGTAACTCGGATTTTACCCGATCGAGCTTAGCCGAAGACTATAAGATCGTCGATTCTTACCCGCAAAAATTAGGGTCCTTGAATACCACCGTATACGTGTTACAGGCCATTCACAACGACGTCACCTTTCCCCGAACCAAATTGTGGGTAACTCCCGACCATCTGGTGCGCCTAAGTCAGGACTTTAGCCTTTCAGGTCAGCTGTTGCGCACGACGGCCATTCCCACCTACCAAAGAGTGGGGAACCGGTTTGTGCCCTATAAAATGGTCATCATCGACGAACTTCGCGGCAAAGAAGTTGATGGCAAGTTTGAGCACGAAATGACTCAGATTACCATCACTAAACCGAGCCTGGATCCCTTACCCGATATTATGTTTACCCAGACGTACCTCGAGAAAATGGCTCAATGAGGTATTTGTTTTTAGCTGTTCTCAGTGCTCTCGTCTTGGGGCCAGCTTGGGCTCAAAATTCCCCCTCGACAAGTCAAAGTTCTTCTGCGGATTCGTCGCTGATCGATGGTTTATTTACTAACCCTCCGCCGGACAAGGTGGATAAGAATCCCCGGCAGAGTGTCAATCCCAACTTGTACACCGGCCAAAGTATGAAGTTTTTTGAAAACGTCAAAGCCAGCGGGTACTACGTGGGGGGCTGGGATAACACATACCAAGATGCGGTGGGCACCCCCTATAATTCCCTTGACTTTACCTTTGGAACGGACGTTCGCGTTGACCCCACAGTGCGGGCCTACGCCGCTTTGGATGTGCTGTACCCTCAGCCCATCAACAACCCCAATCAAACCAATAGCTTTAACCCATTTATCAATAGCTTACCCAGCCAGGGGAACCTGACGTTCTCGACTTTAACCGTCAAAGAACTCTTTTTGGACTACACACTCTACAACCAGATTTTTTTTCGGTTGGGTCGACAATCCTTAGTTTGGGGCCAAGGTCGCTTATTTAACCCCGGAAACTTCGTGAACGATATCGCCGATGGGGTGGCGGCAAAAGCCGTGACAACCGTGTCTGGCTTTAACCTTACTGGTGTCGTGATCAAAAACGACTCCTTCTATAATGTGTCAGCGGCAGATACCGCATCGACCAGCAGTTTAGCCGACGCAGGAATGATGGAATCGAGTCTGGGCCCCATTAACTGGGGTGTATCTGGTTTTTATCAAAAAATGCTGGGGTATAAAGCGGATTTATACCTTAAGTCGTACTTCTTGGACACGGATTGGTTTGCCGAAGGGGTGGCAGAACATGCCTCCACCGACGGGGATTGGATTCCCAGTGCCGTAGCGGGGGCCTACCACGAGTTCAACTGGGGTAACGTGAATTGGTTAAAAATCGAAGCCGAGTACATGTTCTCGGGTCGAGGCGGCGGGTCCAACGAAAGTTTTAACGTGACGCCGACGACCTTTTATGGGTATAATGACCAATCCCTTGGGATAGGCCTAGCTTCGGACGCCTTGAACTTTATTAACCTGAAGCCGACGTTTTCGTGGTTGACCGCTTTAAAAGACGGCTCAGGGCAAATGATTCTGGCCTTGTCTAACACGACCATTCCTCATTTGGAAATTTCAGGTGCGGCGGTGTACATCTATGGGCCCGATAACGGACGGTATGTATTGGACAATCCCGATACGACCGAACACCGGGTTTTGTCTTTTACACTGAAAGTGACCTTTACCTTGGACGGAGAGACCGGCACAAAATCCTCTTAAGTCGGCCTTTCGTAGAAAAAGGAGTCAATGCATGAAGATTGCGATGGTGGGCACCGGCTATGTGGGTTTGGTGACAGGAACCTGTTTCGCACAAATGGGCAACACTGTCACTTGCGTTGATGTGGACGCCGGTAAGATTGAAGGCCTAAAAAAAGGCCTCGTGCCTATCTATGAACCGGGCTTAGAAGAGATGGTGATGGAAAACTCTCGATTAGGAACCCTAAAGTTCACAACTGAGTTAAAAGAAGCCTTGGCCGAGGCCGAGTTTTGTTTTATCGCGGTAGGAACGCCAATGGGGGCAGACGGGAGCGCAGACCTGAAATACGTCCTCAAGGTTGCTGAACAAATCGGTGAAGCCGCAAAGCGCCCTTTGGTCGTCGTGGATAAGTCCACTGTACCGGTAGGAACCGCCGACAAGGTCAAAGCCACGATCGCGGCAGGTTTACAAAAACGGGGAGTCACACTCGACTTTTGGGTGGTCTCGAACCCAGAATTCTTAAAAGAAGGCGCCGCTATAGACGACTTTATGAAACCTGATCGAGTTGTGGTCGGTGCTGATGACCCGAAACCCCTGGCTTTGATGCGGGAATTGTACAAGCCTTTTACCTTTAGTCACGACCGCTTTATCGATATGGATCTGCGAAGTGCCGAAATGACCAAGTATGCGGCCAATGCCATGCTCGCCACCAAGATCAGTTTTATGAACGAAATCGCCAATATCTGTGAACGAGTTGGCGCCGATGTCAACAAAGTACGGGTGGGCATAGGCTCGGATGCCCGCATAGGCTATAGCTTTATTTACCCCGGGTGCGGTTATGGGGGGAGCTGTTTCCCCAAAGATGTCCGTGCCCTTGAAAAAACCGCCCGTGACGTCGGGTATTCCCCCCGCATTTTGACAGCGGTCGAAGCCGTGAATAGTGATCAAAAGAAGGTATTGCCGACCAAGGTCGTGAAACGCTTTGGAGAAAAGTTAACCGGAAAAACCTTTGCCGTGTGGGGCCTGGCCTTTAAACCGGAAACCGACGATATGCGCGAAGCTTCTTCTGTGACCTTGATTCAGGACTTAATTTCTCGTGGAGCCAAAGTCAAAGCCTATGACCCCAAGGCCGCCTCAGAAGCGAAAAAACACTACTGGCCTTCGGAACCAGCGTTGACCTTTTGCAACAGCAAATACGAAGCCGTCAGCGGGTCTGACGCCTTGATTCTGGTGACAGAATGGAAAGAGTTCCGAAGTCCCGATTTTGACGAATTGGCCAAAAGCCTAACAAGCAAAGTAATTTTTGACGGGCGTAATCAGTACAACGCTTCTCGGTTGGCCGAGCTGGGGTTTGAGTATTACGCCATCGGCGTAGGAAAATAAACCATGGAAAAGCCTCCGTTTTTTTTAACCATCGACATTCGAGGTTGGACAACGAGCGAAGCCGCAAAGGTTCAGCGCGTAGCTTCTAAAGCTGGGTGGAAGCCCGTCTGGCTGATGTCCTGGACAGAATTACAGGATGCAGGCTTGATCGACGAGGTTCTAAAGTCTAAAGAAGCTTCAGGCGCCGAAATCGGGCTCATTTCAGGGGATGGCGTTCCGGGGGCAAACATTGAGGAACAAATTGCGTTTTTAGCCGATGCCGTAGAGCGCCTGTCGGGGGCAAAACCTTTGGTACACCGGGCCGCAGATTGGTGTGTGGACGAGGCCCTCTATGCGGCCTTGGCCAAAAACGGCGTCAAGGTGGATGTGACCGTGACGCCTCATGTCGCCTGGGACACCAAACACGGTAAGGCTGATTACTCCACCTATTCCGAAAAAGTCTACATGACGCCGCAAGGCGTACTAGAAGTCCCGGTTACGGTGCGGACTGTGGCTCAGCACGAATTGATTATGGATCTTAGAAAACTCCCCACTTTACCTGGCAAGTTGGTTCGTTGCCTTTTCCCTACCGAAATTTGGCTTGAACCCAATGGTCGAAGCGGCAAAGGGTTGGTTGATCTTGCCGACAAATGCCGTCGTGACGGGGTGTTGGCCCACATGACCATCACCTCGAAATGCCATTCTCAGCATTCCGAGAACTTACTTCGTCGGTTGGCGGCTTTTGGGGCGCGAACCGAGGGCTGGTGGCAAGCCGTTTCGGCCGCTGATCTGGTACGCGATTTCAAGCAATCCCAACAAAATAACGCCGTTTAACCCGTTGGGTTTGGTGTTTGACCGATAAGCCCTCTGTGGGCATACTAAGCACATGAGAAAATACCTATTTACCTCGGAGTCTGTGTCCGAGGGACACCCGGATAAATTGGCCGATCAAGTGTCCGATGCCGTACTGGACGCTTGCTTAACAGAAGACCCCCTGGCCCGTGTCGCTTGTGAGACCTTCACCACCACGGGCTTAGTGCTGGTAGGTGGCGAGATTACCACCAAAACTTACGTGGATTTACAAGATATTGTTCGCGGTGTGGTCAAACGCATTGGGTATGACGACCCGGATTATGGCATCGACTATAAGTCCATGAACGTCCTGAACGCGATCCATTCTCAAAGCCCAGATATCTCTCAAGGTGTGTCGGGGGAGGGCATGTTTAAGGGACAGCAAGGTGCTGGTGACCAGGGTATGATGTTTGGGTTCGCTTGTAACGAGACCCCTCAACTGATGCCGGCCCCCATCACCTACGCCCATGAACTGCTGCGCTATGCGTCGCACCTCCGCAAGCAGGGTGGTATTCCGTGGCTCAGACCAGACGCCAAAAGTCAGGTGACCATTCAGTACGAAGACGGTGTGCCCAAGCGCATCGACACGATTGTGTTGAGTCATCAGCACGACGAGACGGTCAGTCACGCGGAAATTCAAGACCAGCTCATTCAGAAAGTGGTCAAACACGTGTTGGAACCCACGGGGCTTCTCGACGACAAAACCAAGTACTTCGTGAACCCGACCGGGCGTTTTGTCATCGGGGGACCTCACGGAGATGCCGGGTTAACCGGCCGTAAGATTATCGTCGATACCTATGGCGGTATGGGCCGTCATGGTGGGGGAGCTTTTTCAGGCAAAGACCCCAGTAAAGTGGACCGTTCGGCGGCTTATATGGCGCGTTACGCCGCGAAAAATGTCGTCGCCTCTGGTTTGGCTCAACGCTGTGAGATTCAAGTCAGCTATGCGATCGGCGTCCCATTTCCCGTCTCGATCATGGTCGATACCTATGGGACCGGGATTGTCCCCGAAGAGAAAATTGCCGCTGCCGTCGAAAAGACCTTCGACTTTAGTCCAGCGGGAATTATCAAAACCTTGAACTTGCTTCGTCCTATCTATTTGGCCACAGCCGCGTATGGGCATTTTGGCCGCGCGGATTTTCCGTGGGAAAAAACCGACAAAGTCGAAGAGTTAAAAAAGGCCGTTCTATAATGTTTCGCGAGCGAACCGAAGAAATCAAATTCTCTTTTCTCTTTTTGGACGTTTTGCTCGCGTCTTTAGCGTTTACCGTTGCGTTTTCGATTCGCTTTTTTGTGATGTACCCCAACGATTATGCAACCCTCGATAAGCTGTCGTATGCTCTGTTTGGGGGCATTTTGATTCTGGCGCAGGTGGTCGTTTACTCGGGTCTCAACTTATATACCCCGCGCCGCTTTTTGTCGTCGCTCGACGAAGTGGGTGCCGTCTTGGGCGGGGCTGGACTGAACTTGTTTTTCAGCTTCGCGATTTTGTACTACCTGCATATTTATGAAGTTTCTCGTTTATTGCCTTTGTTGTACTTCGTCAGCGAGGTGGTGCTGACCCTGATTGGACATTCCCTGTTTCGTAAGTTGGTACTGGGACGCCGCAATACCGGACGTGACCTTCGCGAGGTGATCATCGTCGGTGCGGGTCCTGCAGCAAGAAAGGCTGCCGAAATCATCGAACGAAACCGTCTCTTTGGGCTGAAGGTGACAGGGTTTGTCCTGGAAGAGGGGGACCTCAGCGAAGACGTGCAAGCGATGGGGGAAGCTGTCCTTGGCTCCGTCGAAGAGCTAGAGGCGATTACCGAACGGCTGAAGCCAACTTATGTGTTGTACGCAGGACATAGCGATAATCATCAAAACCTCAAGAAGGTCCTGAATCTGTGTGACAATCAAGGGATTCACCTCCAAGTTGTTCCCAGTTACAGTGATTTGATTACCGTCAACGGAAGTATTGAGAACTATGATGGCTTGCCGGTACTGACCATCCGCGATATTCCCGCGAGATCTGGGGTTAATCGGGTCCTTAAGCGAACCTTTGACATCGTGTTTTCGTTGGTGTTTTTATTGGTCTTCTCGCCCATCTTCCTCGTGGTCGCGCTGTTGGTCAAAGCGACCTCGAAGGGGCCGGTGTTCTTTCTGCAAGAGCGGGTCGGTTTAGACAATAAGGTGTTTAAAATGCTGAAGTTCCGCACGATGAAGGTGCAGGACGCTCAGGCCTCGGCTACCGTTTGGACCACCAAAAATGACCCTCGGGTCACGGCCATCGGTCGCATTTTGCGAAAAACTTCCCTGGATGAGATCCCCCAGTTTTTGAATATTCTGCTGGGGCAGATGTCAGTCGTGGGACCTCGGCCCGAACGGCCTTACTATGTCGAGCAGTTTAAAACCCGGTATCCGTACTTTAAACGACGCCATGCCGTCAAAGCGGGGTTAACCGGCTGGGCACAAATCAACGGCTTTCGTGGTGATACTTCGATTCAAGACCGCATTGATGCCGATATCTACTACATCGAGAACTGGTCGATTTTTTTAGATTTGAAAATTGTGCTTTTGACCCCCTTCAAGGGAATCTTTAGTAAAAATGCCTACTGAAAACCAGAACAGCCCCCGTTCGCTTTTATTTGTCATTACCCGAGGCGACTCGATTGGCGGTGCCCAAATTCATGTCCGTGACCTGTGCCGGCGCTTGGTGTCCGAAGGGGTGAGAGTGGCCGTGGCGTCAGGGACGGCGGGGGCCCTTCAAGATGAGCTGGGACCCAGTATTCCCTATTTTCTTGTCCCTTCGTTGAAACGTTCCATTAACCCCTTGGCCGATGTTTTTGCTATTTCCGAGCTGGGAAGGGTCCTGCGTAAGTTTCAACCGGAGCTGGTGTCTGCACATACGGCTAAGGCCGGTCTGGTAGCCCGAGTCGCGGCCTTTTTGCACAGAATCCCCGTTTTATTTACAGCCCACGGCTGGCAATTTGCCGAGGGGATCCCCGCTTGGCAAAAGCTAGCTGTTTTAGCGTTGGAAGTCGTCCTCGCCCGGCTGTCCCGCCGTTTGATTTGTGTGTCGGCGTACGATAGAGCTTTGGCGCTCAAGGCTCGGCTGGGTACCCCCTCTAAGATTGTTTTGGTCCATAATGGAATGCCTTGGCGAGACGCTCCGGCTAGGTTATCCGACCAACCTAGAAAGGCAGTTAAACCGCTGGCCCTCATCATGACCGCACGCTTTCAGCCGCAAAAAGATCATGAAACGCTTTTAGCCGCGTTAAAACAGCTGGAAAGCTATCCTTGGACGTTGCAGTTGGTCGGAGATGGCCCCTTGCTCGAGGCAGTACGTCAAAAGGTCAGGGCATGGGGCTGGGACAATCGGGTATTCTTTGCTGGGCAAGTGATGGATGTGCCCCAAAGGCTCGAAGCCAGCGATGTGTTTGTCTTGGCCAGCTTATGGGAAGGCTTTCCTCGTTCCATCTTAGAAGCCATGCGGGCCAGTTTACCGGTGGTTTGTTCGGAAGTCGGCGGGGTTCGCGAAGCCGTCGTCGAGGGGGAAACCGGGTGGATTGTGCCTCCCCGAGACCCCGAAGCCTTGGCCAAAGCCCTAAGAACCTTTTGGGAAGACCCAGCTTTAGGCCAGCGTCAAGGACAAGCAGGCCGCAAACGCTATGAAGCCGAGTTTACCTTTGACGCCATGTTCGCCAAAACTCGCCGGGTCTGGCAACAAGCCCTCAACTAAGTAAAAGCCTGATGACCTGAACCCTGACCCTGGGCCCTAAGGCAAGCGTTGAATGGGGGCAATCCACCACTGCTTGGGTTTGGGAAAGTCTTTTAAATGGATGGCAATAAAGTTCGGGCTCCCCTTACCCGTGGGATCAGGGACCCGAGCTACGTAGGCCAAGTCAAAAGTCCACCAGCCTTCGCTGACCTTAACGCCAAAGGCATGGTCGAGGCTTTTCGGGCCTAAGGTCCAAAAGCCATAGTGGGTTTGAAGGGCAAAGTTCCCCAATTCTAAAAAGCCGGAATGCGGCTCGGTGAGAAATACCTCCACCGCTGGTTTTCCGTCCCCTCCACCCAAGGTTAAGCGATCTAGGGTGGCAAGAGGGAAGAGGGCGTCGACACGTGGTCCGCCCAGATTGTAACTCCCGTCAACTTCGGCACGCAAATCGTTGCCCCGAACAGTTAAACGAAGACCCTGGCTTTGCAGGGCTAAACCTGCCTCATCCAGCAAATCAAAGACATTAGCGCCCTTCGCCGCCGCCCAGGCCAGCAGTTGACCTATACTGTGTCGACTCAGAACCTGAGTACTCGCGGTCCCGTCATACGGCGCGAAAATCCCCTGAAGCGTTTGTCCCCATAACGTACTACTCAAGACCAATAGGCCCAGTGCTAAGCTCAGCCGCCGGCACCAGCTACAGCTCCGGTCTCGGCTTCGTCTTTGTCTTCGGTCTAGAAATCCCATGTCCCGCCCAGGGTCACGTACGCCGTAAACCCATTATCCCCGATGACGGTGCCGCGGTTCGTGAACCATTCGCCCAAAACTTTGACATACGGGGTCAACAGCGAGTTCCCCATCGGTACAGGAATCTGAAAGCTTACCGAGGTCTGAAACACCGTCATGACGTTGTTTTGGGACAAGAACTGCATGGTTTCGTAAAGATTCTTACTGCCGCCATTATTAACATCGTACCCA
>JAJXWL010000056.1 GCA_021781625.1 bacterium | reverse complement strand
AAGCTTTTCATAAGCCAAAGCATTTTCAATGCTGATGGCCATCAGGGAACAGAAGGCTTCCAGTTCATCCACGTCATTGGCGGTAAACGCGCCGCCACCAACTTTATTCAAGACCTGAACAACCCCAATAATATGGCCATCTTTATTCCGAATCGGCATGGTTAAAAGCGCTTGCGTTCGAAAGCCGGTCTGTTGGTCGATCTCGCGGTTAAACCGAGAATCCGCATAGGCATCGGCGATATTCACAACTTCACCAGACTTGGCGGCATAGCCTGCCAAACCCCTATCCACGGCAAAACGAATCTCTTGAATGCCTGTCCCCAGAAAAACCTTGGAGTACAATTCTCTCCGCTCAGCATCGATTAAAAACAACGTGCTTCGTTCGGCCCCTACGACGGAACAGGTCTCAGAAATCAGCGTTTGTAAGAGGGCATTGAGGTCGAGCTCGGTCATGATCCGCTTTGTAGCTTCGATTAACTTTTGATGACGGTGAGAATGAGAAATTTTTGACACGGCAAGCCCCCTTTAGCCCTTTGCTCAGAACAGCAGTTAACCTTGAACCACAATATTAACTAATTTATTCGGAACTGTAATAATCTTAAGGATGGTTTTCCCTTCTGTTAAGGCAATGATGCGAGCGTCTTGACGGGCCAACTCTTCCATTTGGACAGGAGTCAGTCCCGAGGGGACTGTGAGGCGGGAACGAATTTTTCCGTTAATTTGAAAGACCATTTCAACTTCTTCGTCCTGACAAAGAGCTTCATCCCAAAGAGGCCAAGGTTCCTTGGAAATGCTGGGGGTCTCACCGAGCCTTTCCCACAGTTCTTCAGCTAAGTGCGGGGCATACGGAGACACGAGGATCACAAAGGAGCGCCAAAGCTGACGAGGGAACGAGGTAAACCCTTCCGCCTCGTTCAAAAAAACCATCATGGCGCTGATTGCCGTATTAAAACTCAGGTTCTGAGTGTCTGTTGTCACTTTTTTAATCGTTTTGTGCAAGACTTTCAGCTGAGCCTTGGTTGGTTCATCGTTGGTAAACGTGGACTCTCCCATGCGCCAAAGCCGGTTCAAAAAGCGTGACGCTCCCGCTACACCATTGGTGTTCCAAGGTTTAGAATCCTGCAAAGGTCCCATGAACATTTCATAGACGCGTAAGGTATCGGCCCCATACTCCCGCACAATCTCATCAGGATTGACCACATTGCCCATGCTTTTAGACATCTTCTGGCCGTTCTCGCCTAAAATCATTCCCTGATTAATTAAGCGTTGAAACGGTTCGGGAGTCGTGACCAAGCCCAAGTCAAAAAGGACTTTGTGCCAGAATCGAGCGTATAAAAGATGCAGGACGGCGTGCTCAGCCCCACCAACATAGAGGTCAACGGGCATCCAGTAAGCAATTTTCTCGGGATCAGCAAAAGCCTGGGTATTGTGGGGATCTAAGTAGCGCAAGTAGTACCAACAGGAACCAGCCCATTGGGGCATGGTATTGGTTTCACGCTTGGCAGGCTTACCACAAACAGGACAAGTGGTATTGACCCAATCCGCAATGGCGGCCAAGGGGCTTTCGCCGGTACCCGTCGGGGCATAACTTCTCACTTCGGGAAGACGAAGGGGCAGTTCAGTTTCGGGAAGGGGTACAATACCATGGTCTGGACAATGAACGACCGGGATGGGCTCGCCCCAATAGCGCTGGCGGCTAAAGATCCAATCTCGTAATTTGTAATTGACCGAAAGCCGGCCACGACCTTCTTTTTCCAGCTTTTCGGTGACGGCTTTTTTGACCTTTTCGCTGGCCCAGCCGTCATACTCTTGCGAGTTCACCATCACACCGGGGCCCGTATAGCATTCAGTCAAGGATTCGGCCTTACCGGTGGGAGATATGACAGGGATCACCTCAAGCCCAAACTGATGAGCAAACGCCCAGTCACGGGTATCGTGGGCGGGTACGGCCATGATGGCTCCAAAACCGTAGCCGGCTAAAACATAATCCGAAATCCAAATGGGAACTCGTTTTCCATTGACGGGGTTGAGCGCGTAGGCACCGGTAAATACCCCTGTCTTCTCTTTAGCGAGATCGGTGCGTTCCAAGTCACTTTTTCGACGGGTTTGCTCTTGATAATCCAAAACCGCCTGTCTCTGCTGTGGCGTGGTGATGGTATCGACCAGGGCATGATCGGGAGCCAAGACCATGTAGGTTACCCCATACAGAGTATCGGGACGAGTCGTAAAAATCCAAAAAGAATGGGGTTTTCCGGTTTCGTCACGAAGATTTTCTACCTCAAAGAGAACATCAGCCCCCTCAGAGCGGCCAATCCAGTTCCGCTGCATGGTCTTGATGCTTTCGCTCCAATCTAAAAGGTCCAAGTCTTTTTCTAAGCGGTCGGCATAGGCTGTAATTTTGAGTACCCATTGGCGCAGGTTCCGGCGTTCGACGGGGGTTCCACAACGGTCACATTTCCCATCGACCACTTCTTCGTTGGCCAACCCAGTCTGACAGCTGGGGCACCAATTGATGGGCATTTGCGCTTCGTAAGCCAACCCTTTTTTGAACAGTTGAAGAAAGATCCATTGGGTCCAGCGGTAGTATTCCGGGGTGTGGGTCGAAACTTCACGATCCCAGTCGTACGAAAACCCTAAACTTTGAATCTGCTGACGAAACCGGTTGATGTTAGCCACCGTTGTCGTTTCAGGATGTGTTCCGGTTTTGATGGCGTAGTTTTCGGCAGGTAGGCCAAAGCTGTCAAATCCCATCGGGTGAAGGACGTTGTCCCCTTGGTGACGACGAAAGCGGCACCAAATGTCGGTAGCCGTATAGCCTTCGGGATGGCCGACGTGAAGTCCAGCCCCAGAGGGATAGGGAAACATGTCTAGAACGTAGAGTCGACGGTTTTGCGGTACAGAGGGATCTTCTACCGCTCGAAAAGTTTTGTTTTTAGCCCAGAATTCTTGCCATTTGGGTTCAATTGTTTCGTAGGGATACTTACTCATAGCCCCCTATTCTAGCCGAGCGTTTGACAGGGGGTCAATGAGAACTCATTTCGAGCGAGGCAAAGTCAACGTAAACGTGGTCCCCTTTTCCTCTGAGCTGTGGACGGAAACCCTGCCGCCGTGCATTTCTACCAACGCTTTAACAATGGATAACCCCAAACCGTAACCTTTTTCTTTCATGGTCGATTTGGAACGCCAAAAGCGTTCAAATACTTGGGCCGTTTCTTCGGCGGGGATCACAGAACCGAGGTCATGGACAGTAATGGTCACAACCTCGTCGGCGACGGCTCGAACGAATACCTCGGTATGTGGACGGGCATACTTAATGGCGTTATCCACCAGGTTAAACACCGCCTGCTGCAACTTAAACCTGTCCGCCTGAATTTTTAGACTGGGGTCACACTCCCACTGCAAGTTAAGGTGACGAGAGTCTGCCAACTTTTCAAGCTGGACGTGAATCTCCTCCAAAAGCTCGGCCAAAGCAAACTCAGAGATTTCTAACTGAAGTTCTTGGGCATCAAATCGGGCCAATTTGAGGAGGTTTTCGACAATCGCAGACATCCGTTCGGTTTCCTCCAGATTAGAGGCCAAGATTTCTTGGTACTCAGATAAGGTTCGCTGTTTTTTGAGCGCTACCTCAAGTTCACCCCGCATCACCGCCAGAGGCGTTTTCATCTGGTGAGAAAGGTCCTCGAACACCCGCCTTTGTTGTTCAAAGGCGGCATCGATGCGTCCCAACAAGGTATTAAAGGCCTTGGCCATTTCTTGGATTTCAGTTTCAGAGAAAATTTCTGGATGAAATGGCTGGCGAACATGGACGACGTCCAGGCTACGGATGTTTTCCATAAAACTCAGCAAGGAATTCAAGGCTCGGCGGATCAAAAGCCATTCAAAAAAAGCTGCCATTAACAAAAACAACGGTAATAACAAGATGACGGCTAATTGCAACTGTCCCAAGGGCTGTTCGATTTTTTTGGTTTCTAAGGCAGTTTGTAAGATGTAATGTTGCCAACGCGATTCCACGTATAAAAAACAACTACGAAAACGGATTTCAAACCCAATAAAGTTGGTAATCGAAGTATTCTCAAAAACCAGTTTTTGCTTGCGGATTTTTTTTAAAAGCTCGGGGGTAAAGTGAAAATCATTCAGGTCGCGCCGGTTATCGGCCACCAAGCCGCCATCGGGCCGGTAAATCCGCACCAACAAGCCATTCATCAAGGTGTTGCTGGACCCCGTGGCAATCCAGTCCCTTGCCACCTGGGCAAAGTTTTCTTCGGCAGCTCGCGTTCTTCGGTAGACGTCCCAATAAATATTGATCGAGTCTTCCAGCCCCTCAATCTTGGAAGTCAAAAGAACATCTGCGTCCGTATCCAAATTGGTTTGAAACCTCTGGAGGATGAGAAAGGCAAACAGAGTTAAGACGACAAATAAGAACAACGTCAGTTGAAACGTCAAAATAAAGCGAATGCTTTTGTTTTGATAAAAACTCATTCTTCTTTGAGCATATAGCCTGCCCCACGAATCGTATGGATCAACTGGGGAGTGTAGCCATAGTCCACTTTTTTGCGTAGTCGGTTGATATGCACGTCAATCACATTCGTGGTCGTATCAAAGTGAATATCCCAAACTCGTTCACTGATTTCTAAGCGAGTTAAGACTTCTCCTTGGTGTTCCATCAAAAATTGCAGCAAGGCCATCTCTTTTAAAGAGAGCTCGATTAAACGCCCCCCCCGCTCGACACGTCGGGAACGGGTATCCAAGATTAAATCAGCCACGTGAAGCACGGTTTGAGACCTTTGCCGGGATTTTCGTAAATGAGATCGAATACGAGCCAGAAATTCCTCAAATTCAAACGGCTTGGTGACATAATCATCGGCACCAATATCCAGCCCCCGAACCTTGTCTTCTACGCCATCACGCGCAGTCAAGATTACAATCGGCAAGAGTACGCCTTTATCGCGTACGGACCGACAGACCTCCAAGCCATCCATTTCGGGCAAAGATAAATCTAAAACCATGAGATCATACGGCTCGGCAAGAACCCGTCGAAGGCCTAATGCCCCATCTGAGGCTACTTCGACCGTGTACCCCTCTTCTCGGAGTCCCTTTTGAATAAAATTCGCAATCTTAGCCTCGTCTTCGACAACGAGGATCCGTCCTTCTGACATGTCATACCTCGTGAACGAGGGAATTGTATCACAGTCCTAAAAAAGACTACAATCACTCATGATGCACGAATGGCCCGACCTTGATGAAGAAGAAATAAAGCACTGGGTAGAAGCTCTGCGCCAAAAACCCGAAGCTTTGGGCTATTTCAATTTAGGAGTTTTAGAAAAACGTTCCGGAAACCTGCTCAAGGCTCTGGACGCTTTTGAAAACGGCCTCAAATTAGCTCCCGACAAAGCGGAATTCTGGAACGAAATCGGCCTGATTTACGACGAACAAGGACGACTCTCGGCCGCCGAAACGTATTATCAAAAAGCCCTTCAGTTAGATCCAGAGTTCTCGAGTGCTTGGAATAATTGGGGAGTCACGGCTTTTCTCCGTGAAGAATATCCCTTAGCCCGCGAACGGTTTGAAAAGGCTGTCAGCTTGAACCCTGACAGCCTAAATGCTTGGCTGAACTTGCGAGACGTTTGTCGGGAATTAGGCGATACGCAACAAGAAGCTTTCGCCCAACTCAGACTCGATGAACTCGGGTATACCGAAGACGAAAAGTTTACCGATGACTAGAACTGCAACCCCAAGCTGAGGGTATAGGCAAAACTTTGACTCTCAAAGGGCGTGCCAATTCCATTTTGACTTATGTTTCCCCAGTAAGCTTGCCAGCGTTCCACATACACAGCGGCGGTTCCGAGTTCCCAAAACTTGCAGAACACTCCCACACCCTCTGAATTGACATACCCCTCAGTATAACCCGACAACCCGTTCCAAGACCCGTAATCATAAAAGGTAATAAAGCCGGGGATCACTTGTCCTTCGAAAAACCCTTTGGTGGGGAGTCCAAAATAATCCTGGGCAAAAATCGGCATTTCTATACCGGGTAAGTTAAACCGCAGCTCCAAATTGCCGACGACCTTATCGGTGCCGTCAAAAGTTCCAGGGTCGGGGCCGCGAACTTGTCCGCCAATCCCCTGTACCCAGCCCGTAAAGCCGCCCAAAGCCTGCCCGCCGATCAACTGAAGTTCCTCAGACGGAATATGGTTGCCCCACAGGTGATCCCAAGCCATGGCAACGCCGCCTTCGACGCTAAATTTGTTATCTTTGCTCAACGGGTCACTGTCGTACAGCGGAAGGAAACCCTTGAGAGTGCCTGTAAAGCGGTTGTAATCCACATCCACCGATTGAATACCTCGGGGCGCGGTCGCCCAAGCGGCCTCGGCTAAAAACCCTTGTTTCAAATTGTGGTTGTTGGTTTTGGTAAGCAGATTGAGGTCCACCCCACCTAAGAAGGCCGTTTGTACGTAGCCGTTTTTATCTAATTGGGAAGAATTAGCCAAATAGGAACCCGAGGCTAAGGTGCCCCACACTGTTCCTCGGTATAAGCCGTAGAGTTCAATCAAATCGGGACTGTCCCAAGGCTGACCGTTGTACCCTTTTTCGGCGAAGTGTGCCACGAGTCCCTGAGAGGCTCCAGCAAACCATTGTCCCAAAACTTGCGTAAACGAGGCATCGGTGGAATTCGGAGAAAGCACCGCTTGACCGGTTACAGGATCATGAAAGTAAGACCAAAACTGGAGTATACCGGCACCGCCAAACCAAAACGTGGTTTGCCTGCCGTGAAGCAGGGTGATGGGACGCCAACCGATATCTAGTTCACCTCCCCAGGTGTGGACATTGGGGATCACGACCCAATCATCAGAAGCCCACAGTGGTGCGCTCAATGCCCCTACCAACAGGGCTATCCAAAACGTCTTTTTCAACATGTTATGACCATTCATGCGACGGAATATATCATGAGTTTACTTCTCATTAAAGTCGTAGGTAAACAAACCTGGGGCATCTTTCCCTGTTCCATTGGCAAAAGCCGACATCCGAAAGCCGTAAAGTACTGCGGCGTCCACGTCCTCGTTTCCGCTGGAATGCTCGAGAGTCACTTTGAGTAACACGGGGGGCTGACCATTATGAGGAGCTGATAGGGTAAAACTCAACGTGACTGGAGACAGATTCCCTTGCTTGTATTCGGCATCGGCAAGATTATACCCAGCATCTTGAAGGGTCAGCCAGAGACGAGGCCTGGTGTCAAAGGGAGGTTGTGCCCTTAACCTCCACTCCGATCCGTCACGAGAATAAAAGGCCAAAAGCTCGTCTTTTCGTTGTTGCGCGGTCTCAAAGCCGTCCTGACTATCGGGGATCTTACTCAACAAGGTCCTGGTAAGCCGCGTGGGCAGGGGCATATAGAGGTAAATGGGCACATAGAGGCTCCGTCCGACGTGGCCGGCACCACCTTGAAAAATTGTTTCCATGGAGTTCCCTGTTTCACTGCCCTTAACCACCCTCACCTGCTGTTGCGGTTTGGAAGGAGAAGGAATGACTTTAGGAACTGTCGGGGTGGAAATTCTCTTCGACTCGGTAGTCTTAGGGGTTGGTTCTTGTGAAAGAGGGAGGGGCATGGTCTGAGATTCGGTAGAAACGGCTTGTTCTGGGACAAAAGCAGGATCAGGGAGCGGATTGACTTTCAAGGGCAAGTTTTCACCGTCCGGTGAGCCCAATTTGACCGCGATGGCATCCCCTTGCGTGTCGCTGAGACGTAACAAGTGGTTCAAACCGGCAAACCACAGGGTCAGCACCGCCAACAGCAGAGCTCCCAGCGAAATCGCCCAGCTGATTTGAGCTCGTTTACGGTACTGGGCCTCGCGCCAAGTGTCCCAAGACATTAAGAAGGTCTCCTCGCCAGCCTAGTCATGAGGTTGACGCCGTCTATACCCGCCTGTCGCAAATGATCGAGCACCGACACCACGAGTTGATAAGGAGCATCATAGCCTCCTTCAACGACCACTCGTAAATGCGTACGATCTTTTCCAGCCAGCTCCTGTTTCAACAGGCCGTCTAACCCCGCTAAAGCGACTTTTTGCCCATCCACCCAAATTTCAGACTCGGACACGACCGTCAGGCGAACTGTGGTCATGCTGACGGCCTTTGCTGTCGACGAAACCGGTAGCTGAACCGCCAGTCCCGGCCCCACCCGAAACACCGTGGCCAAGAGGAAGAACACCAGGAGCATCAAAATAACGTCAATTAAGGGCGTCAGGTTGAGCGGAGGTAACGAGGGTAAACTGCGGCGAAATTTCATGACAGCCCCTTACTGGTGAACAGCAAGGAAAGTTCGCCCGTGCGGTTTTCCAGGCGTTGAATTTCACGGTTAGCCCGCAAAGCCAGAAAATAATAAATCACCATGGCGGGAACGGCGACCACGATGCCAGCGGCAGTGGTTAAAAGCGCCTCACTGATCCCTTTCGCTAACACGGAAGGGTCTGTGACATTACCAAACTTTCCTAGAATCCCAAAGGCGTTGATAATACCCGAAACGGTACCCAGAAGCCCCAAAAGAGGAGAAATTTGCGCTATGGTGCTTACCCACCCAATCGCCCGCTCCAATCGAGGTACTTCTCGGGCGGCGGTTTCTTCGATCATTCGGGTTTGCACGTCTTGAGGCCGATCACGGTACTCAATTCCCGTACGGACTAAGGCCGCCAAGGGGGCTTCCACAGTATCACAGATGGCCATCGCCTCGTCATAGTGACGTTTTTCAATTGCGGCACGAACACGAGAAAACAACTTATCTTCGTCGCTGTGGATTTTTTTAAAGTACCAAAGACGCTCAATCGTGATCGCCAGGACCGGAATAATCAAAAGCAGGATTAGCCACAGTACGGGCCCTCCCTTTACCAAAAGATCAAACATGATTCCTCCTGACAGCTCGTTCCACAAAGTTTTATTTTAGATTTTCGGCAGAAAACAACCTGACTAGAGTGCGGGATACAAGTTTTACTTCCAGGCTACCGTGAGCACGGTAATATTGTCTGAAGAAGCAGGCAGTGCTTTTTCTAAAAGAGTCTTTGTCAACAAGACCGGCTGTGTGAGATTTTGCTTGACGAGTGTTTCAAACGTTGCAGGGTCCAAGCCGTCTTCGAGACCGTCACTGACCAATATCCACACATCTTCTGATTTAACGTCAAGGGAAAAAACATCTATGCGTGGATTAAGCATCCCGCCGCCCAAACAAGATTCTAAGATATTTTTACCTTGGCCATCGGTGCGGCCAAAGGCCCAATTATGATCTTGTGTTAGCAATCTGAGTTCGTTTTGCGCCG
>JAJXWL010000055.1 GCA_021781625.1 bacterium | reverse complement strand
TGAACAAGCGGGAAACCTGTCTACTGCGCTTGTGGTCTCCGGCATAAAGGCGACGTGAGCCAAGGATAGGCAATGGTAAGGAACGTGGGAACCTGTCGTCGTGATGATAAGGGAAAACTTCAAGCGGGGACCCCGCAAGTAGGAAATACCAAGGCACGGCACAGGGGCGGATCGGTTCGTAGTAGTGATGAAGTTCCTGTAATGGGGATGGAGCGATGGCCACAAATCACGGAGTGATTCAAGGATACAATGGGGTAGTTGCTGTTGACGAGAAACACCAAATTATTACCTGGGCAGGAGTATTTGGTGATTCTAACGAATCAAAACACTTACCAGAGATTTTAGACCGGCTACAAAAAAACTGCCAAGAGATGTCGATTTCCAAGAATATTCTCAAAGGAACAAAGATTACTGCTGACACAGGCCTACTATAGTTTTTCTACAACCTTGTTAGGTGGACCCTGCGGGCGCAAAACGAAGAAATTGACAGTTAGTCAAGTGTGTATTACAATACACATCAAGAGGCGCTTCATGCGGACCAATATAGTTTTGGATGACAATCTAGTGAGTGAGGCTTTCAAGTATGCCAAGGATATCCATACAAAGAAAGAACTTGTTGAAGTTGCACTCCAAGAATTCGTCAAGAATCGAAAGCTGAAAGATCTTCGTGAGTTGCGTGGGACTGTCCAATTCTCCGAAGGATATGACTACAAGACGATGAGAAGTTAGGCATGATTCTTGTAGATACATCAGTAATCATTGATTTCCTACGAAATCAGAATAATGAAAGAGTAGTACTGTTTGAAGACATATTAGAGAAACGAGTACCTTGGGGAATCAGTGAGTTCATTTATCAGGAAGTTCTTCAAGGTTCCAAGGATGAGAAAGAATTCGAAAAACTGAAAGAGTATTTCGACACAATCCCCATTTATTTCCTAAAATACGGCAAGGTATCTTTTGAGCGAGCCGCTATGCTCAACGTACGATGTCGAAGATCGGGTGTTACTATTAGAAGTACCATTGACTTGTTGATTGCTGAGACTGCTATCGAGAATGATGTCTCTCTACTACATAATGACAATGATTTTGAAAACATGAGTAGGATAGTAACTGAGCTGCGGCAATACAAAGAAAAATTCATCTAACATCCTGTTATACCGGATTCGGCTTTTGGCGTTGGAAGGACCCTGCGGGCGCAGTGGAAGGTTATTATAGTACTATATTTGACACTATAAATTGCCCCGCTTAGTTACTCGTGGTATAGTTGGGATGAAGGAGAATCTAAAAATGCTCAACTTGGAAACTGATATTCGTCCAATTTCTTATGTGAAAGCCAACACTGCTGAAATGATTAAGCAGGTAGAAGATCGCAGGAACCCCGTAGTAATCACACAGAACGGGGAGGCGAAAGCCATTCTGCTTGATGTCAACTCATATCAGAAAATGGTCAACTCAATCAATTTATTGAAAGTGCTCTCGATTGGAGAAAATGACTTCAGGAAAGGCCTCACCTTCACCAATGAGGAAGTTGATTCTGAAATTCAGAGTCTCTTGGTTTAGGAATGAACAGGCAAGTAAAATGGTCCTTTGATGCCAAATCGGACTTGGTCAAGATTATTTCATACATCAAGGAAATATCTGGACCAACAACCGCCAGGCAAGTCTACGACAGGATAAAAGAAAAAACAGCGAAGTGCACCAACTATCCAGAAGGCTACAGAATTATTCCTGAACTTCAGGAGATTGGAATGCTGGAATATCGAGAAATCATCGAATCCCCCTTGCGGATATTCTTCAGGGTGACTGATGAGGAAATACGTATAATTTCAGTCATAGACGAAAGACGGAATGTGGAAGATCTTTTGTATAAGAAAGTCATGGAAGGTAAATTAAGGTCATGAGCGCCGAACATAGTTTTCAACCTCATATTATGCGACCCCTGTCAAGGAAAAAAATAGGCAGGAACAGAAGGGAGCGAGTTTTTACGGCTTGACCAATCTCATATGCGTGGATTGGTTACCACAGGTCAATGGTCCGCCTTGGGAGCCCGTTCTCTCTGACTTTATGAATCAGACCTAAGCCTGTCCTGATGGTTGAATTGACGATGGCATGGATAGCGTAATCGCCCCTTCTGTTCCCACCGTTTGTTATCTCTCTATTGTGGAAACAATATCGAGCCCGTCTTTGAAACGGTTCTCAATGGACTTCACGTACCTAAGAACTTGGGCTGCCTAAGCCTTGACGGTTGTTTCAGTCACAAAGCATTGACCCTGAGCATCAAAAGCGCAAAGACTATAGGTATCCTGGACATCCATTTCGACGTAATACTCTGTTCATGAAGAGCCTCCTTGTGTTTGCGGTACACTGCCGCTGTCTTTCAGTATGTCGCCAAACCGCAATGGGAACACACAGCTTCGGGAGCAATTCCCGCAAATGCCGAAATGTTTCCAAACATGGACGAAGAAGAAACCAAATTTCAGTTCACCGGATCCGGTCAAGATTGATCCGATTGACTTGACAGTCGTTGCGTCTTACAATGTAAATCGGAAGAGGAAAAAATTCTCTCTTACTTGTCCGAATACTATGATGAAGAAAAATCGACTGTTATTAAACACTCGCTGAAGGATCTTTTTGAAGACATTCAGGACAGAGAGACAATACAGAAATTTGAAGCGAATGGTCGTACAACTCGGTTCCTTTCTGCTGAAGAAATTCTGAAAGAAATCGTTTAACATTTGAATCGTTTCCCCAGATAAAATGTTCTTTACAATCAGTTCGATTAGCGGGTTTAAACGCTCAGATACCTTTAAGGTCCAGTTAACTATGTCCTGTCGGCTAATCTCAGCTCCAATTATGAGCTAAAAGTTGGGCTGTAATGATGCTTCGCGGAAATAACTCAGGACCATGTTCAGCGCTACCGCCTTTTGGCGCACTTTGGCCTGAGTTTCAGGCTTTTTCCATTCTTCAGGCTCGTTTTCTTGTTCCATTGAAGCTTTTTCGTCCTTGGTAAAATGTTGATGAGGCTTCTCAATAAAACTAGCATCTACGATTACACCGCCTTCAAGGATCATTTTATGATTGATGAGGTATTCATTGAAAATATCAAAAACATCCTTTCCGGCTCTGGCTGTCGCTAATTGGTTCTTGAAGTGCCGGATAGTTTTTTCATCGGGAACGCCGTCCGCTAAATCCAATCCAAGAAATCTCTGGAAGGACAAGCGGTCAAGAATCTGAAACTCCATTTGAGCATCAGAAATATTGTAGATCCGTTGCAAAATGCAAATCTTAAACATCAACACCAGGTCAAACGCCGGACGGCCAGGTTTTGACTTGATCGTGATTTCATGAATCTCTCTGTATTTTTTTATGGCCTCTTCGAGTATCGGCCGAAAAGACTCCCATGGTATAACCTTTGCCAACCTATCGAGACTTGATCCAATCTTTTGTGCTTTCTTCGCATTTCTTTCTAAGTCTTCCGGGGTCACAAAGAGCTTCATTCTAACTTCCTCCATCCTAGATGGAATTTTATTCTAAATCGCAAATGTGGTAAATCCTATCAGCGACTCAGGATTTTTAGAGGTTTTCTGAATTTGGTCGGCGATGTCAATCTCTTTCGATTGCGTTCATCGAAACGTATTTAACATGTGTACTTCTTTCATTCACAAAAAAAATTTTCTGCTTTCCAAGAATCAGTCTGCCCAATTTTTTTGGCAACTCCATATAGTTTTTGCTCGCAATCAGATAGAATACGTAGTTAGCACGATTTTCACCGCAATAAATGACATACCCGTTTGTTTCAGGGAAACCCACCTCCGAACCTTTTGGCAAAGATAGAAGTTGAGTTTTCACCTGAAAACCAGATTCAGTAATCGTCGTGAAGCCAATTTTACGGGTTCCATTTAGAGCTTGAACCGCAAACACAACAACATCTTTAGCTACCGATACTCCTATTATTTGTCCTTTTGCAAGAACAAGATTCATAGATCCTGATTTCTTCGAAAGATTATATAAAACTGGAACCGGATTTCTATTGCCAACACTAGACATTTTTCGTGTCAGGAAAACAAGGTTGTTTCCAGAAATCGTAATTTGTGATAATGCCCCTTTATAAACCGAACTTTTATACTGGACATTTTCAGATTCGGGATCAAAAACCTTGATACAATTTTCCAACGTCACATAAACAATCGCAACGTTTGACATTGCTTCGTTGAGCGATTCGCCACCTGGATCGGCAGCATCTTTAAGCATCGTAATTTGAGATTCACCAATATTATTGTAATAAAGGCCGACCACGTATGGCCACCCACCGCCTTTTCCTTCGTATGATTGAGTAAATAGTACCGTTTTTCCGTTGAATCCCAAAATTGACGTGTATTCCTTCTGACCTTTGGGAACATAAACCGGTAACGGAGGCTCATCAATCTTGTTTACGAGAAGCACCGATTTACTACTGTTAGCTGGGCGAAGAAAAAGCATTCTCCCTGATGTCCAAACAATATCACCATTTGCTGCATCTTCAATGTCTCTCACTGGTTGTTCAAATATTAGTTCCTGTATTTCTGTGGAGGGTAAATATAAAATCTTCCTTGTTTCTTTTGACTTTGAACAACTAAGAAATCCAATTAGAACTATCGATATTGAAAGACAAATTGTAACGTTCCTAGTTATCATCAACATTTTTATTCTCCATTTTAACGACTAATATGGTTGTATAAAAATCTTTTGTAGATCTTAATTTAGCCAATATTTATCATATTCTATCTGTGAAAATAACTAAGTCAAGTCAAAAACTTCAATAATCACCAATTCACTCCAAATTCCCCCATTTTCTCTTCGGAAGGAGGTCAATTGTGCTCATCAAATCTCATCATCGACTGATCCAGGCCTGGAGCGATATTCTCACTGTTACCCTGTTACTAGACCTAGCAGGGTCAAATCTGCTAAAAGTAGTCTCGGAAGGCCTCTGGGCTGGCTTTCTTCGTATTTCGTGTAACCAAAATTCCTTCATGAAACTTAGCAATTGAGGCAATGAGGAGGTCATTCGGCCCTACGACTTTTCCCACCTCTTCGATCTGTTTCCGGCTGGCAGCCTATTCGTAACAAACGGATTCATTAATTGGAACAACTTCAAATGGCTCTAGAAACTGCTCCAGCTTTTCCAGCGATTTCTGCGGGGTTTTACTTTTGTAGGCACCAAGTAGAAGTTCAGCTTTGACTACTGATGGAATTTTTATGTCGACCGGCGTCGCGTGGGCTATCACTTTGAAAACTAGGTTGATCAGGTCGTATGAACGAGTCGTCGGAAATTGACCCAAAGAGATCCTCATAGCCCTTTGGGTATATCGGATCGACCTTTGATCGTATCTGGTCCGCTACCCACCTGGAGATTGATACATGTTGCCGTGAAGCTGCACTTTCGACCTTCTTCAAGGTGACTTCATCAATGTAGAGCGAAATTTGAGGCACGACATTCTCCTAGAGCGAAAATAGATGAAAAACAACCTCTCATCAAGTATAATGACAAGTATATTATCATTCCCCGTTCACAAGTTGAGTCTACGATTCGCTTCAGCCTGATGTTGTGGAGGGGAATAAGTTGGGAGGCTAGGCAGTGGCTATTAACCCCTACCTTCCTTTCAAAGTCTACCTAAAGGGTTTTGTCTAAATCTCGGGTGTCGATGATTCAAGGAGCCATGGAATGCGCTTTATTGTTCTTTTTTTTATTGCATCAACTGTAATGTTATTGTTGACATCATGTGAGTCAGTGATCTTCAAAACTGTTGAGTTAGAAGTTCAACTTGTTGGTCCGGCACAGAAAGTTGAATATCGAATTTTTACTCGCGAACCGAATGAATTCAGTTATGCAAAACCCGAGATGAGAACACAGTTATTTGCACAAGAAATGAAAGAATTTGAGATTTCTGAACCAGATCGAATTGTGACTATTCCAGGTACAATCTATTTAGCCTACACTTCAGGTGGTTCAGTCCTAGTGAAGCTAGATACTTCTCGGTTAATCGGAACCGTAGTTGCTACAATTCGGGATATGTCTAATCCCTTGAACTCGAAAAAAAAAAATAGTAATCCGAAAAAGCAGGTGGCTTAACCATCAACTGTTAGTATTTTAGCGTGCATCTATATTCCACCGGTACACTTCATAAAAGACAAGGAAAAAGATATGCACTTTCCAAGAAAAAGAGTAAATCATTAACGATGCGTCTATTTTATTCTCTTGTATGACTGCCTAGGTCGTGCACGAGCGCTTCTCAATTAATATTGGCTACTATGGTATTTTAAGTTCAAGCAATCCGAAATTCCGCAGCCTTCCTCGCCTACACCCTCCAACCTGTGAAATTTTTAACAGGCTATTCACGCTCCGAAAAACTTCCACAGTGCGAAAATGAAAACTTTTTAGGGGGAAAGACCGAAAGTTTTGCCGCCAAAACCCCGTTCAAACCCACTTCTGCAAAAGTTGCAACCTAGTTGTTGACTCAATCGTGACTTTATCTTGACCCGATTGTGCTTAGAACGCGCGAGCAATTAGACGTAAAACCGATTGAATATAACCATAAAGCTGGTTTAGAGCGAATTACATCGCAAAGAAATTCCCGTCACCCTTTCGGAAATTTTCCACCTTGTGCGGAAGGCTCGCAAAATACACACCACCAAGACCTTTTCGCCCTAAACGCTTGTAAACCTGTTAAATTTCTAACAGGTTAGCTGATATACAACCGACTGACCATAGGGGCTTGGCATTCGCAAACCTTTCTGCTAGCCTTTCATTTATTACAATATGAAGTATTTGTTAACAAGTATTAAGTCAGGTTCGCTAGGTTTCCTTTTTCTGTTTAGTGCGTGTGCGACTCAAATCGCCTATATTCCTGTCGTTAGCCACCAGTTCCGCCTACCCCACCATTTTAAAATGGTGGGGTACTTTCCTTCGTGGTCAGGACACCCCCAAAGTGTCGATTACCGAGCTCTGACAGACATTTGCTGGGCCTTTGCCTCGCCGTGCGAAAGCGCGACCTATGAACCTCTTACCCACCCCAACCGTTTGAAAAGTCTGGTCAGTTTGGCTCACTCCCATCACGTGAAAGTTCTCATCTCGTTGGACGGTGGAGCAAGTTTTGATCCCCAGGCCTTTCCGACCATTATGGCCTACCCTGAGCTTACGCAAGCGTTCATCAACAATACCCTAGGTTTGGTAGCCGTGTATCACCTCGACGGCGTTGATCTTGACTGGGAATTTCCCTCTCCTTCTCAAGCCGACGAGTTTGCGAGCTTTGTGCACGAGTTGGGTCAAAAGCTCCACGCTGAGGGTAAACTGCTCAGTTTAGCAGTCAGTGCTTCGCCTGACACCGACGCCGTCTTCAAAGACAGCGTGCTTCACGATGTCGATTTTGTGAATATCATGGCTTACGACGATGGCTGGGGAGAGCCCTACGGATGGCCCCAATCCTCCTACCAATTTGCCCGCCAGGCTCTCGACTACTGGCTAAAAACCCGACATTTGCCCCGCTCAAAAGCTATTCTTGGGGTTCCGTTTTATGGACGGCGTTTTTCAGACCACCACGCTCGTACCTTTGCCTCAATTCTCAGGCACGATAGTCGCGCCACAGCTTCAGACACTTCAAATGGCTATAGCTATAACGGTTTTGATACCCTACGTGCTAAAGCTGTCAACCTCGCCCGAGCCCAGGGTGGTGGGTTAATGATTTGGCAATTAAACCAAGACGCCACGGGCAGTAACTCGCTTCTTAATGCCCTTTTTGATGCCCTTAAGGTACCCAAGAGTTTTCACAAGACTCCGGTTACTGCTCCTCAATCAGAAAAGGGGTAATGAAGCTCCAAAAACGTTTGCAGTTCTTGTCGTGTAAAGGGCTTACTCAAGCACCCGACAAGCCCAAATGCATTGGGGTCAGACAAAACATCGTCCTGCGAGTAGCCACTCATGGCGGCGGCTTTAAGCGTGGGGTGATGCTTTCGGAGCTCTTTAACCACCTCCAAGCCCCCTTTTTCGCCAGGGATCGTCAGATCAACTAAGGCAAACCCAAAAGGAAGAGAGGCCTCCCGGGCTTGCAAAAAGACTTGCACGGCTTCTTCGCCCGAAGCCGTACACGCAACGCTGTACCCCATGTCCTCTAAAAAGGCACTTGTCACTTCCCTGAGGCTTTCCTCATCATCCAGAATAAGAATACGACGCGACAGAGCTTGCGACGAAGCTAGTTGCACTGTCGGTTTTTCTAACAACGCCGGAAGCCACAAATGAAAAACGGCACCCTCTTTCGATTCGGCTTCGACCAGACCACCATGTTTTGACACCACGGAATAAACAGCCGCCAGCCCCAAGCCGCTCCCTTCTTTTTTGGTTGAAAAGAACGGGTCAAAAATCCGCGGCAAGATTTCTTTTGGTATACCAGGGCCGGTATCAGCGACGGTAATTTCGACATAAGGTCCCTTGGTCAGTTGCGGCGGTGCGTCCTCCGGATGCACATTGCGGGCGGTCAAGGTAACGGTTCCCCCGTTAGGCATGGCTTGCCGCGCATTGATAACCAAATTGTCAATAACCTGACTCATTTGACCGGTATCGGCTTCACAAAGCCAAAGATCCTCGGCAAACTGGGTAACCAGCCGAACTTTCCCCCCCGAAAGGACAAACCGTGCGGTCTCTTCAGCGATACTTCGTAAATCGACAAGCTTTTTCACCGGTTGGCCCCCTTTGGCAAAGGTGATGAGCTGACGGGTCAAATCTTGGGCACGTCGAAATACCGAAAGGGCCTTTTGTAAATATCCATAGGTTTTAGAATCCTCGTTGGCTGTTTGCTTGGCCAGTTCAAGAAAGCCAAAAACACCCCCCAACAGGTTATTAAAGTCATGCGCAATACCGCCTGCCAGAACACCCAACGACTCTAGGCGTTGCGAATTGAGAACTGACACCTCCATGCGGTGGCGTTCTGTTAAGTCTTGGGCCGCTCCAATCAACAGAACTTTTCCCTGATGGGGCGCACCGGCTAAATCGAGACGAAGGGGGAACACTGTCCCATCAGATCTTCGTCCCGAAAGTTCCGCTCCACGGATGTGTTCAGGTTGACGAAGGCCAGCGTCCTCGAGCAAGCGTCCTGGGGTTAAACTTTCGGCCGTGAGAATATCGTCCCAACGACGACCCACGAGCTCCTCGGTGTGCGCATAGCCAAACATTTTCGCAAACGCGATATTGACCCGTTTCAGGATGCCATTTTCGACTTGAAAGAAGCCCAAGGGTGCCGCTTCAAAGAGCGCCCGAAATTGGAGTTCGCCTTCAATGGCCGCTTTCTGGGCCTTAACTAAATCGGTTATGTCACGGGTGACTACCA
>JAJXWL010000054.1 GCA_021781625.1 bacterium | reverse complement strand
GGAATATTCATCCTCATGCGTGGTTGAGGGAGTCTCTGAGGCGGGCTTGAACCAGGTGCGAAAGTACTCACTCACGTAGAGAATTCGATCCTTGAGATTTCGAGAAATCGTTTCAACTTGGTCCTGGGTCGCCCAGCCTTCTAATAAGGACTTGATCCATTCTTTCAGTTGTTCGCTAGAAATCGATTCAAAAGCTTTAAGCCTCGCATCGAAGAGTTCTAGGGGTTGATTTTGAAAATGTTCTGGTCGTAAGAGGGTTAAAAACCGTGTTTTTTCTGTCCTGAACCAACCAAATTTTTCGGGATCTCCCGTAATCTTCATTTTCGCCGTGGTCAAATCCGCTTTGTCAAAATCAATGGCCACTAAAAAATTTTTTCGTTGAGAATTTTGAATGACCAAGTAATTGTTAGGATTGCGATCCTCATCAAAATAGATCCAACGGTTGACTAAATCTTGGCGAATGTAATCGATATAGGGCTTGTCCAAATAGTTATAGGAGCTAATTTGGACACCTTTGCGGATTACTTTGGTAGCTCGGTAGGGCTTCCCGTCAATTGAGGTGAGGACCAAGGGTGCTGAAAGCGTACCTGTTTGATGATCTAAAAGGTACACCAGCATACAAATGCGGTGATAGAGGGCTTCTTCGGGACAAGTAACGGGCTTGACGATCCAGGGGTGACCCTGTTGATCGGTTGCGGCCTGATAACCTTTCACGATGGCATTAAACGGAGCTTCATCGCTTTTTGGGGTTAATTGCAAAGTTAGCTCTTTTAAGTGAGTTAACAATTGTGGCGTTGTGAAACTCAAATAGAAATATTCAACGAGTTCGGAATCGTGCAATTCTGCGGCCAGTTGTTCTCGCTCATCCATAGTAGTATACCTCGGGGGTTTTTACTTGGGCCGTTTTTAACACGAGCTCACCATTCACAAAGGTGAGGTAGGGAGCCTGGCTAGCTGTCCCGGAATAGAGAATGTGATGGTTTTTAACCCCGATGACATTCATCCAACAACCGGTCTTATTCCCATCGTTAATCAGGTTATGACCAACAATAAAATGGGTGAACTCGGGTAAGGAGAGGCATTCTAACATAGCCCGAATATCGCGTTCGCCGTATTCCCGAGAACTAGGGGTACCATGAAACTCATTGATTCGGTTCCAGGTTAGTTGCTGCATCAGGTCTGGCCGGTCACGAACCTCAATAAGCTGTTCTTTAGTACAGCCACCTCGTGGCGGACCTGCGTGGGTTATAACAAAGCCCTCTCCAATAATAAAATAGGGAAGGGCCTCAAAAAAATACTCGACGGCTTCGACATACTCTGGAGAACGAGCTTCAAGGAGCTTCAGTCGAAATTCTTTTCCTTGGGCAATGCCAGATTTTACCAGTCTGGCGTCAAAGGTATCGTGATTCCCTCGAATGTACAAAAACTGTTGGGGATACGCGATAATCAACCGGAAAATTTCTTCTAACATCACTAAGGAACTGGTCATATCCTTCATCCGGCCCGTCTGATCGTCATGCACCGCATCACCAACGACAATGTAGGCGGCTTTTTTGGCGGTCACATCCTCAAGGTTAGATTCGTGGTGAAGGATCTGCTTCAGGTTGTCGAGGTTCGTGTGGAGATCGCCGATGATGATGGGGCGAAGGTTAGAGGGAAATTCTACGAGTCCACCGGGACGGCCATGAGAATCTCGGGGTCTTCCGGGGTAGTTTTCGATAATTTTTGTGGCCTCTTCGACCAGAGCAACGCCCTCTAACGAAGAAACCTCAGCCTTTTGAGATGCCATGAATTTAATGTTAGCTTAGAAAGGTTCAATGTCAAGTTCTCAACAACAGAGAATGTAAAATACGGAGAAGGTTCAATGGAGAATGAAAAGTCCCCCCGGCCGCTGTCGGCTGCCTTGATTGGTTTAGGTCGGATAGCCTCCCTCTTGGAGGAAGATACGAAACGGGAAAAGCCCGCGTCTCATGCGGGGGCCTTAACAGCCGCAGGGGCCAAAATTCTTGCAGGCTGTGATACGAATCCAGAACGTTGTGAAACTTTTTCAAAACGTTGGGGTGTGACAAGTCTTTATACAGAGGCGGAAGAATTACTGGCACATCATCATCCCGATATTCTTGTTGTGGCGACTTATCCCGACACGCATGCCGCCTTACTTAAACTGGCCTTCAGGCACAGGGTCCCTGTGGTAATTTGTGAAAAACCGCTGACAGAAACGTTGTCCGAGGCTCGGCACCTGGAACGGTTAGCAGAAAACTCCTCTTGCAAAGTTCTTGTGAACCATGAACGCCGCTATGCCCGGGATTACCAAAGGGTAAAAGCTCTTATTCAAGGACAAACCTATGGCCGGTTACGTTCCGTGAATGCCAAGCTGTTTATGGGACGAGGCCGGACAGCCGGGGAGGTCTTGGTTTGGGATGGAACCCATCTTCTGGATATTTTACGGTATTTAACAGGGGAGGAAGCCAGCGAGGTTCGGACTCTCGGTGAGGCCGAACGTCCTGGGGAAACTCTATGGGCACTCTTTTCAATGGGGTCAACCCAAGTCGTGGTGGAAGTGGCTACTGACCGTGACCATCTGGTCTTTGAACTGGATTTGTCGTTTGAAAAAGGTCGGGTAAGAGTCGGTAATGGGCTTTACGAAGAATATTCTGGGGGGGAAAGCCCGTATTACGAGAAAATGCGGTCGCTTTTACCTGTTTCAGTAGATCAGGAGGAGCTTTACCCCACGGGGTATTTTCTTCGCATGGCTGAGGATGCCTGTCTTGCCGCGCGGGAACAGCACCACCAACCCCTATCGACTTTGTCTGATGGGGCGGCGGCACTAGAATTGATCGAGACGATTCTGCGCCGTGCGAAGAGTTCCTTGGCTCGGATCGCCCGACATAGTTAAAGTCTTAGTCATCGTCTGAACGATTTTCCTCTAAAGAAAGTACCGGGTTTAAGGTATAAACTTTCCCTGGTGCCAAATCTACGCGCAACCGACTTCTAAAGGCTCCCGTCAGGATTAAGATTTCATGGTGTCCAGGCGAGACTTCGAGGCGAGGATAGCGTTGATCTGTCCAAACTGTTTTCCCATCAATACGCCATTCGACTCGTCCTCGAACTTCAAAATTCAATTTCAGAATCGCTGGAGTGGGAATCAGTTCGGCTTGGAGATCGGTATCCCCTTGAATATCCATAGTCCTTTCCCAGCGGCGGTAACCAGGACCCTCGATTCTAAACTCATGCCGACCTGGAGCCAGGCTTAAGTCACGGTCTGCAGGTTGTCCGTCCACGAAGATTTGGATGTTTCGGGCATTCGAATTGACATGAACTCGATATTGGGGTGGTGGTGGGGGGGCCATGTCAAAGTTGGCGGACACCGTGGTATTACCTTGGATGTCAACTTGCTGATGCCAGTCTGTTTTACCTGGGACTGTGACGCGAATATCGTGAAGGCCGCCACTTAGTCGTGTGGTAAAATCTGTCGTATTGGTGAGCTGTCCATCAATATAGACAGCGGCACCAGGAACATTCGAAACGAAGCGGACAACGAATAGGCCACTTGCTCGTGGACCAGGAACAATCACCCCGACTTGGGCAAACGCCGTGGAAGTAAGCAAAGCAAAGAGTATGGCAAATAGACAACGAAAGGACATTTTCATCTCAAATTACCTCAATTGGGGCCCTAAGACACCTTGAATCGTCGATCCCCATACGGCTTTAAAGGGAGTTGACGTCGACAGAGGTCCTTGGGGAATGACTTTGGAATCGGGCACAAGTTCATAACATACGCCGATGTTGTTTGTAGTTTGATCCCAATAGAGCAACAAATTGACTCGTGCAACGCTTACGCTGGTAGTCGACATGGTTTCGGGTAAGGTATAGGCGTTAATTAGCGTTGCTGTGGGACTAGTTTTGGTTCCGGAGGTTTGAACACAATACACCGTCAAGTCTGGATTATTCGCCACACTAGCAGAAGTGCTTAAAGTTCCGCTTGAGGCGTTTAAATACAACTCAGCGGCCCCCATGTAGCGAAAGGAAACCGTATCGGTTCCAAAGCTCGAGTGAAAGGCTGAATATAAGCCATTCAAATCTGATGAGCTGTTCATCGTTAAGGGGTAATTGGCTGTTGAGCCCGAGGGGGCTGTATATGTGGAAGTATTAAATGGAAGAGTCCTCAGTGTCAAACTGCTGGCCCCTGAAGTATTCGAACTGGTCGAACCGCCGTTGTCCAAGTACACCGTCGCGGTTGAAGTCGTTGACCCTGCAGGGAAAACTGGCGACGAGTAATACACTTCAGAACGAAGATCGCTTAGCGTATCGGCATAAGGTGAAGTAAAGGCAGGTTCCGTCGACGATTGGTCGGAATCTGGAAACGAAAGGTAACTGTCAATCGAGGCGGCTTTTTTATTGTAAATCGTTAAAAAGGAAATTCCACCAAGATCGTTGGAGTTCAATTGCATGGCCGGAATGGGGTCCATCACGATATTGTAGCCATTTTGATTAACTCGTACGGGTGGAATAAAATACCCGCTGAGGCTAGACGTCAGGGTATACGGGGATTTGGTTGAATCCAGCCCTGTAAAACCATAGTAACCTGTCGAGTCCGTTGTTGCCGTGGCCGTGTAGGTAGAGTCACTGATTGAGGTTATGGTGACAGAAACCCCTGCCAGGCCGGCACCCGTGTACGATCTGGCATCGACGACGGTTCCGGAAATACTGCTGGAAGTAACCGTATTGGTGATGGTCACTTGGCAAGAGGTAAGGCCCGCACTCACGAGCAAGGCGAAAACCAGTAAACTCATTATTACGCGAATTTTCACTTTTGAATCTCCTTTTATGACTTTGAATTTTTACGATCAAACTTCGTTTGTCAAGAAAAATATTGGCGAACTGACTCAGCGAGCTGGACCTTCGTGGGCCTGCGATAACTCCAGGGCAAAAATACGGCTTTTCCTCTGGTGGTTGTAGGTTGACTGGCGTGAAGGGGGCAGGCTGGCTAAATCAGTTTCGGTAAAGCCTAACTGCTCAAACCAATCCAGTGTTCTGGTGGTCAAGGCAAATACCCGTTTCAAATGAAGGCGGTGAGCCTTGTCAATTAAAAAGCCTAAGATTTTGCGGCCCATATTTAGGTGGGCATAGGTCGGGTTGGTGGCGATGGCTGCGAGTTCAGCTTGGTCGTCAAAAATATGTAAGGCTCCGCAGGCGTGGACAACCCCATCAATTTCGTACACGACATAATCTGCCAAAGCATTCGCAATCGACTCTTCGGAGCGTGGAACCAGAATCCCCTTGTCGACTAAGGGCTGCATCAAGTTAAGAACTTCAGAGATATCCTCTTGCCGCATCGAACGGATGGCTTCGTAGTCGCTGTCATACACCATGGTGCCGATTCCCAAGTTCGAGAAGATTTCTCGGAGGACCGAGCCTTCTAAACGACCATCGATGATATGGGCTCGTTCACACCCCTTGCGGCAAGCTTGCAAGCCCATGTTGAGGTACCTCAGTTCAATGGTTTGTGAGTACGAGAGGCCTTTGAGGGGGTTGAGCTTGAGCACTTCTTCTGCTTCATCCAAAGACATGCGAGCCACACGCCCATCTCCGGTTAAAACTAAGCCCGAAGGTAAATTGTACCGTTGATTGGTAAACCCCTCGCTGGGGGTGACAAAAAAGAGCTTTTCAGCTTGTAGGGCCTCGCAGACGGCCAGGGCAATTTCGTCGCTGGAAATGTTATACGGCTTACCGGCCGCGTTCCAACCGATACAAGGAAAAATCGGTATCATCCCCTGATTCAGAAGGTGTTGAAGAGGTTCAACAAGGATTTTGTCGACAACGCCCGAGTGTTCAAAGTCTACTCCACCGAGTACTCCTCGACCCCTGGCCCGAACAAAGTTCCCCACCACAGCGTTGGCGCCAAACCCCGATAGCTGGGTCATCAGGCGAGTTGCCACATCAAAAGCTGCCATGCGGATAAAAGGGATGGATTCGGCTGTGGACAATCTGACCCCGTCGATAAACTCGGACGTGATATCATACTCGGCGAGAACAGCATCAATCCATTCTTTTGAGCCGGGGACTAGGACTATTTCAATCCCAGTCGACCGTAAAAGCGCTAAGTCTTTCATCAGCAGGGGAAAATGCGGTTCGCCTAAGATGGGGTAGTCAATCTTGAGTACGATCGTTTTCCCGTCAAAACGGCTTTGGTAGTGAAAAACTTCGCGGATCAGTTCGACTTGCTCACGGTGTTTGATTTCGTCCATGGTTGTATCTTAGGGTCTAGAGCGGAGTGGGGCAAGATGCCCTTCTGGCAAGGCCCCTTTTCCCTCGCCGTGAAATTGTGCTACCGTTCCTTTCCCATGAGTTTGGAAGTTTTTGTTTTAGGCACGGGGGGAATGATGCCCCTCCCTCACCGTCATTTAACCTCGGCGCTGGTACGCCGTGAGGGGGATTTGTTCCTTTTTGACTGCGGTGAAGGAACTCAAGTTTCTTTGAAAAAGCTGAATCTTCGCTGGAAGAAAATCTCGGCAATATTTATTTCGCATACCCACGCTGACCACGTTACAGGCTTGCCAGGTATGTTGATGCTTTCTAGCCAAGTGGATAGAACGGACCCGTTATACCTGATAGGCCCCCCCAGACTGAAAGAATATTACGAAGTAAACCGACGTTCGCTCGAAATGTATGTCAATTACGAAATAATTGTTCATGAAATTAGTAACCCGTCGGAACCGCAGGTTGTATTTAAGGGCGATGGCTACCAAGTACGTTCCTTTCCCCTTAACCACAGCCGAGTCTGTGTGGGCTATACCCTTGAAGAAGAGCTTCGTCCGGGAATATTCCACCCCGAAAAAGCTCGAGAGTTAGGAGTCCCTATGGGACCTCTTTGGGCTCAGCTTCAAGCTGGGCAAGCTGTAACCGTTGAAGGGAGGACGGTTACCAGTGAGTCTGTTCTGGGGCCACCGAGGCCGGGGGTGAAATTTAGTTACGTTACCGATACGGCTCCTTTGGCCAGTATTCCCGGTGAAGTAAAGGGCTCAGACTTGTTGTTGTGCGAGGGAATGTTTACCCGAGATTTGGAAGCCGGAGCGCGAGAGAAAAAACACCTGACCAGTACTCAAGCCGCCGAAATGGCTTCTCAGGCCGGGGGCGTGGCGAGCCTGGGTTTGTTTCACTATTCTCCGCGTTGTAATGAAAAAGAGCTTAAACGTCTGCTGACCGAAGCCCGCGAGGTATTTCCGAACGCGTTTCTGGCCCGCGACGGACAAATTATCGACCTACCGAATCACGATTGAGGGGAAGGTTATGATCAAAGTTTCTCACTTGTCGCGGTCTTACGGACAGTTCCAAGCCGTACGCGATGTTAGTTTTGAAGTCGGTAAGGGCCAAATTGTTGGCCTTTTAGGCCCTAACGGCGCCGGCAAGACAACGGTCATGAAAATACTGACCGGTTATCATTATCCCTCTTCGGGCGAGGCCTGGATTAAGGGTATCGATGTTCAGGCTGACCCCCTTGGGGCTCAGTCGCTCATCGGTTACTTGCCAGAAAGCTCTCCGGTGTACCCCGACCTGACGGTCCTCGAGTACATGGAGTTTATGGCCGGAGTGCGGCGCTTGCCTGCCCAGGGACGAGACGAAACCATCGACCGTGTCTTAAAAAGAACGGCTGCCGATGGCTTTCGCAATAAGGTCATTGGCCACCTTTCCAAAGGTCAAAAGCAACGGGTTGGTCTGGCACAAGCGATTTTGGCAGATCCAGAAATCTTAATTTTGGACGAACCAACCACAGGTTTGGACCCTAATCAAATCCTCGAGTTTCGTCATTTGATTCAAGAAATCGGCAAAGAAAAAACGGTTATTTTGTCCACCCATATTATGCAAGAAGTGGAAGCTATTTGCGACCGCGTGCTCATTATGAATCAAGGGCAGATCGTCGCCGAAGGAGAAGCTTCGGATATTGCCAAAAATCTCCAGGGTGAAGAACGCTTCAAAATCCGCTTGAAGGGGGTCAATTCCTCAACGGCTCTTGAAAGTCTTTCTCGCCTTCCTGGCCTTAAATCCGTACCAAATATCGCCGAAGAAGGTCCCGAGCCGCTCTTAGAATGTGCTTTTCCCAAGGATTCTGGCGGGGGAGAAACCTTGTTTGATTGGGCGGTAGCTCAACGGTACAAAATACTCGCTCTGGTACCTCAAACCCTCAGTTTGGAAGACCTCTTCGTTCAACTGACAAAGGAGACTCCTCATGAACCGAATGTTTAGCGTTTGGCGCAAAGAGTTGCGCTCTCTGTTTAATAGCCCTGTAGCCTATGGAGCTATCCTCTTCTTTTTAATTTTCACAGCCGTATGGTTTTTGTGGATGGACCAATTTTTAGCCCAAAAGGTAGCGTCTTTACGGACTTACTTTGCCTTGTTCCCCTTAGCTTTTATCGTTCTGGTTCCCGCCGTGACCATGAGAAGTTGGGCGGACGAACGGAAAATGGGGTCGCAAGAACTCCTTCTGACTCTTCCGGTTCGAACCGGTCACTTAGTTTTAGCTAAGTTTTTGGCTGCTTGGACCCTGATTCTCACGATGATCCTTTTGACCATTCCTATGACGGTGATGGTAACGGGCTTAGGCCAGTTTGAAATGGGAGAAATCTTAGGGGAATACATCGGGTCAATTCTGCTTTCAGGCGCCGCGACTGCCTTAGGCATCTTTTTGTCGGGACTGGCCACCAACACCATTTCGGCTTTTTTAATGTCGTTGGGGGCTTTGTTACTTTTGACCTTAAGCGTCACTTTGGGGGCGGCCTTGAGTTTGCCTGATTCGGTGGGGAACCTCTTGCGCTTTTTTAGCCTCGATGCCCGCTACGCGAATTTTCAACGGGGGCTCATCGATACGAAAGACGCGCTCTACTACGTGTGGTTCGCAGTGCTGTTCCTTTATCTCAATACCAAGGTCCTCATTTTACGGAAGTGGAGGTAAGCTGTGCATAAAAATCGTGAACGCGTTACCCTTTTGCTGGTCCTGGGGATTTTTGCAGCCCTGGTCATCAACCTGAATATTTTCTCGTTTCAAATTGACTTAACCAGCACAGGTGTATATACCATCAGCCCTGCCTCCAAGAATGTGGTGGCACAAGCGAAAGAACCTTTATACCTGACGTATTACCTCAGTAAAAAACTGGAAGCTTACTATCCGGTCACGCAAGCGATTTCAGATTTTCTTCATGAGTATGCCTCGGCAACCGGTGGAAAAATCCGGGTTAAGATTGTGGATCCTAAGGCCAGCGGTCAGTTAGAAGATATGAGACGGCTTGGCATTGAAGGAAATCAAATTCAAGTTACCGACCAAAGTCAGCTCACTGAAGAAGTTGTGTATTCTGGGATTGAGCTTTCGTATTTAGATCGCCACGAA
>JAJXWL010000053.1 GCA_021781625.1 bacterium | reverse complement strand
ACCGAGTCTGTGCGGCCGTCCGCCAAGGCTTTCAGGATATGATCGCTGGCATCTTTTTGAACAGGGTCAATCTCATAACGAATGCCCAGTTCATCTAGTTTTGCCAATAACCCCGGCGGCAGATAGGGAGAATCGGGGTTCAGACCTTTCAAGGCATCTCGCAAGTCTTCTTCGAAGAAGTAATAAACCTCACGGGCACGGTTGTACGTGGCAGGAGTCAAGGCCGTCAGACCCAAGAGTTCGGGAGGAACTCCCAGGCTATACAAGGCGGCGGTAAAGGTAATAGCTCGAGGGAGAGTTACTCCATCTAGGCTACGAGCATACCCAAACAAGCCTGTATGCAATTTGCGGTCACGGCGTTTGGGAATAAACTTTGCCATGCGGTTCACCACCCCGGCCAGCTCGCCGACCTGGGCCTTATAAGCTAGGGTATAGGGTTCAACCAAGGCCAAAGCCGCTTCGGCATCGATTTGGGTCGCTTTGCCTGGCACGTAATGATTGCGCAGGTAATGAACGGCGTCTTTGACTTCATCCAAAAGATAGTCGTACTTAAAGGCTGACTGAATCGTAAAGGTGTGTGCCGAAGGATATTCGCGGGTAAAGCGACGTACGGTTCGAGGATTCAAATTGCCTCTAAAGGGAGCTGAGCCAGCCCCAATAATGGGGTATAAATTCACACCCAGCTCTTGAGAGAGTTTTTCTAAGCGCATCAGAGCCACTTTATTGGAAATCACCGCACCAAGAACTCCATAGTTCATGGCCGGGTCTGAACGCGCTAAAAAGACCCGCTGATCATGAATCTCAGGCTTGTCTGAGAGGTATTCACGGACAATTTGGTCGGCGGCCATTTGATGCCGCATATCTTCCATCAAGGGAATGACATTAATGCGTTCGGGTTTAAACTGACCGATCCATTCCCCAATCGAAATATCACCGGGTTTAAAGACGCTGTTTTGTCTTGCCACAATGAAATCCCGGTAATAGCGATAAATATGGTCAATGGCAGGTGCCGAGTCGGTCATGGGCAAAATGACCTCAAAAATCGGTGCGATATCTTGGCGGTAAAACAACGAATTGGCGTCAAAACTACGGGGTATACTTTCAAGAGTTTCTAAGAGAATTTTCGCTTCTGCGCGCTCTTCCACGGGGTTCGGGACCCGAAGTGTTAAAAATACATCTTGTCCCAACTTATGTTGATGAAAAAAATTCTCATAATAGGTCAGGAGTTTTTTCACAACATACCCGTCTACTTCTTTGCCTTCCACATCCCACATTTGTTCATCAATACCTAAATGTGAGAAGGCATAATAAGCTTCTTTGACCTCGTCTTCTCCGCCAATCTTTTGCCCTTTGGCAAAAAACGGAACATTGACGTTATCCGGGTGCTGGGTGCTCATCAAACGGGGAATCGTCATGCCTTGTGCTCCTTCTACAAACTTTGATCCAGAAAATCTCTGATAATTCAAGTTAAGAATGTAAGTTTCTCAACCAGAAGCGTCAAGCATTCCATTCTTCGACACGCACATTCCTTTTTCCGTCACGCCCATCTATTTTGACAAAAGGCACTCTCAAGGTTTACTCTAAGTCCCTATGAACAAAATCCTTGAAAAGCGCCGTTTATCCAGCGACGTTTATCTGATGAGGTTTGAAGCGCCCCTAATTGCTTCAGAACGTCGGGCGGGTCAGTTTTTGATTATCCAAATCGATTCTGATTTTGGCGAGCGTATTCCGCTCACGATTGCCGACGCCGACCCTCGTGAAGGGTCAATCACGATTATTTTTCAAGCCGTGGGGATGACCACTCGCCGTTTGGCAGAAAAACAAGCTGGTGATTTTCTAGAAAACGTCTTGGGACCTTTGGGACAACCTACTCATATTGAGAATTTCGGTCATGCCGTCTGCGTGGGCGGAGGAATCGGCGTCGCGCCGCTTCACCCGATCGCTCAGGCGCTCAAAGCGGCCGGGAACAAACTCACCATCATCATGGGAGCCCGAAACAAAGACCTTATCATCCTTGAAGATCAAATGCGTCACTTGGCGGACGAGCTGATTCTTTGTACCGACGATGGTTCTGCGGGGTTGAAGGCCTTGGTCACTCAGCCTTTAAAAGAACTCTGCGAAGGACCGGCCAAACCGGACCTCGTCGTGGCGATTGGTCCCCCGATTATGATGAAGTTTTGTGCCGAAACCACTCGGCCTTATCAGGTCAAAACCATGGTGAGTTTGAATACCATTATGGTGGATGGGACGGGCATGTGCGGCGGTTGCCGGGTCAATGTCGGCGGTAAAACCCGCTTTGTTTGTGTGGATGGACCGGAATTTGACGGTCATCAAGTAGACTTTGACAATATGCTCCTTCGCCTTCAGTCTTACAAAGGGCGAGAAGAACGCGACCGTCACAAGTGCCAAATTGGCCTTGAGACCCCCCAGGCAGGAGCTTAACCATGCATGTTTCCCGAGAAGAATTAGACGCTCAAGCCCGTACAATTCTGACGAGCTTAAAACCAGCTCTCACCCCCAAAGACCGTCTGAGTATCCCTGCCCAACCGATGCCCAGTCGAGAGCCTCTGGAGCGAAGAACCAGTATGGCCGAAGTAGCCGAAGGTTATACGCCTGCTCAAGCCCAGCTGGAAGCCAACCGTTGTTTACAATGCAAAAATGCCCCGTGTATAGCCGGTTGTCCCGTCCATATTGATATTCCCGGCTTTTTAGCGAAGGCTGCTCAAGGTGACTTTAAGGGAGCCTTGGGGGTCATTCAAAAATCTAGCCTTTTACCGGCCATTTGCGGCAGAGTTTGTCCCCAAGAGGTGCAGTGCCAAGCCCCCTGTACTGTGGGCAAAAGCCTCAAGAGTATCGACAAAGCTGTTTCGATTGGTCGAGTCGAACGCTTTGTGGCAGATTTAGCTCGTACAGAAAACACCTCAGAAGTACCCGTTTGTGCTCCCGAAACCGGTAAACGGGTCGCGGTAGTCGGTTCCGGTCCCGCCAGTGTCAGTGCGGCCGCTGATCTTCGACGTTGGGGACACGAAGTCACCATCTTGGAAGCCTTTCATAAGCCTGGTGGTGTGTTGATCTATGGCATTCCCGAGTTTCGCTTACCCAAAGCCATCGTGGCTCAAGAAATCGATAATCTGAAAGCCATGGGGGTCCGTTTTCAAACCAACTTTTTAGTGGGAAGAACTCGCAAGCTAAAAGATCTTCTCGAAAAAGACGGCTATGATGCCGTGTTTATTGGTTCGGGGGCTGGTTTGCCAAAGTTTATGCATATTGAGGGTGAAAATCTCGTGGGGGTCTTTTCGGCCAACGAGTACCTTACCCGGTGCAACCTCATGAAAGCGTATGATAGTGACCGCTCAGCTACCCCGATTTATCAAAGTCAGAGGGTGGCTGTTTTAGGCGGTGGCAACGTAGCCATGGATGCAGCCCGCTCAGCCCTACGACTGGGAGCTCAAGAGGTTTCGATCGTGTACCGGCGCAGTGAAACAGAAATGCCGGCTCGACGCGAAGAAGTGGAACACGCTAAAGAAGAAGGCGTGAGATTTCTTACCTTGCACAACGCCCAAAGAGTCCTCGGTGATGAAAAAGGCCGTGTCAAACAAGTCGAACTTTTGGCCTACGAACTGGGGGAACCCGATGCGTCTGGTCGTCGTTCTCCAGTACCTCTTCAAGGCAGTGAGAGTCTTCTAGAAGTGGATACTGTCATTGTTGCCATCGGCAACGACTCGAACCCGTTGCTTCGGCAAACCACCCCCGAACTCGAAGTCAATAAAAACGGCAACTTTGTCGTAGATGAAGAAGGCCGAACGAGTTTGGATCGGGTTTGGGCTGGGGGAGACATAGTTTTGGGAGCCGCGACGGTAATCTTGGCCATGGGTCAAGGCCGAGCCGCCGCCGAGTCCATTCATCGTCGACTCAGTGGGTCTTAGGTTTTTGCGTCAGTTGTAACGAAGCCTGAAGTCGGCTCACCACATGAGCTGACCAGGCTTCGGGTAAAAGTCTTGAAAGAAAAACTGCCCAAGTTTCTTGAACCCCCGGCACGATACGGACTTGTCCCCGTTCCCAAGCGCTGATGATGCGTTTTGCCGCAAAACTAGGTTGCCTCGACCAGGGCGAAGGTTTTCTTCCCGCTCGTGAGGCAAAAGCCGTTTTTAGGGCCCCTGGATAGGCCGCTGTCACAACCAGACCCGTTCCCTTAAGTTCTTCACTAAGGGCTTGTGACCAAGAACTGAGAAAAGCTTTGGCCGCATAATAGACGGCGGTATAAGGCCCAGGTTGGTAAGCTCCCGTACTGACAATATTCAGAAGATACCCTCTTCCCGTAGGCCGACATTGCCACAGCCAGCGTTTGGCTAAATCCAAGGGAGCTTCGAGCAACAGGGCTAACTGTTGCGAGTCGGTTTCGCTAGACTGCTCGGCCCACAAGCCAGTCACACCCGCCCCGGCATTGTTGACCAAAGCTTCTACCTGGTGATGACCTGCCCATTCCCAAAGGGTTTGCCGCTCGGATGGTACCGTTAAATCAGCACAAAAGAGTTCCACCCGAGGGGAACCGACTTCAAGACATTCCCGCCGGGTTTCTTCCAGTTCAGGGCTTTGACGGCCAGTTATTAGTAACCGGCATCCTCGCTGAGCCAGTTCCCTACTTAAAGCCCGTCCCAAACCAGAAGAAGCCCCTGTCACCAAGCAGGTCATTCCTAGAGGAAATTTTTTCAGATGCCGGCCTCGCTGAGGCTCAGAGGAACGGGACATTTGGACTTAATCTCCGACTTTTTCCCACTGACAGGTAAACAACGTGTTAGCGTCCATGTCAGGAAGTCCTCGCAACTGCATCACTCGGCGACGGGCTCGGTTCCCCACGTTTTTTTCAAAGTGAGCCACACGATCTTCGTTTTCGCGCGGTAGCCAGGAACACGTCACATAGGTGAGAAGTCCCCCTGGGCGCAACGCTTCCCAGCCTTGCTGTAAAAGACTATCTTGCTTGTCTTCGAGTACTTTGAGGACACCGGGGTTAAGTCGGTAACGGGCATCAGGATCTCGCCGCCAGGTTCCCGAAGCACTGCAAGGAGCATCGACCAGAACGCGATCAAAGCCTCCTCGAAGTCGGGCTTCGTGAGGAAGAGCTAACGTTTCCCGGCCATCCCAGGCTTGAACACGGACATTTTGCCAGCCGGCTCGTGCAATTCGTTTTTTTAGTTCAGTTAACTTAAATTGCGCGACATCGGTAGCCCATAAAGCTCCTTTTCCTCGCATTTCTTCAGCTAAAACAGCCGTTTTACCGCCACGTCCTGCACAAACGTCCCAAACAACTTGGCCGGGGCGTGCTCCCACCAACTGAGCCGCCTCATAACTGGCGGCATCTTGTACTTCAAGAGCTCCTTTTTTCCAGGCTTCTAAGGCAAATACAGACTGGGGACCTTGGGCCTTCCATACCCCCGGAATCAGCTCGCGGATCGTTCCGCCTGAATGACGCCACTCCTCTAAACCTCGTTCGGCTTCGGGTCCACAAAACCGAAGGTGCAGTCCTGGGGCGGTAACCTGCCCATGCCAAAAACTTTCTTGTTGTTCTGGTGACCAATTGGACAGCGAGACACGACGTTTCCATTCTGTAGACAGCCAAGCTGGTAAGCCCCAACGAGTGGGGTCCTCAAGGGGGCCTGAAGGAGTCGTGGCGGTGAACGCCGCCCAGCCCGAAACCCGAGAACGCAAGCCCTGACGTACATCTTCCCACCGAAGAGGAGCCGTTCCTCGAGGTTCTAAGGCCCGCAAATAGGCTTCAGAGAGTAAAACGGCTAAACGCAACTGTTCCCATAACAGACCCTTTTGAGAAACCTCTTGCTGGGAAAACCAATGGTCCAACAGAGGCAGATTCGGTTCACGCAAAAGGCGTGTTAACAAGGTCGTCAGAGCTTCGGGAACAAAAGAACGTACGCGTTTCGAGACAGGCATGCCCCTAGTTTGTCGTGACAAAGTGTCCTTGGCAAGATCACAAGTTTATATCGAGTAGAAAACCTGAACCAAATCGGTTACAGTTACCTTATGGTTTATCCTTTGCGGCCGCTCTTCCGGCTGGTGATCAGCCTAGGCTTCAGCCTAATCCTAACGAGCACCTCCCTGGCAGAAACGAGCACCTCCCTGGCAGAACCCCCCAAGGGTTCGGGTGTCGCGCCCAGTACCGCGCCCGCCTACCTCTGGCATATCACAAATGAGGAAGCCCAAGACTGGCTTCTTTCGCCTCAAACCGCTGTACCAGGGGGTCTAAGTCTGACCACAGTGACCATAGAAGGGCAACATCAGGCCTGGCATTGGCAAGGGTCGTTGAAAGTAGGTGCCGGCCAAGACTCGCAAGGGGTTTTTGCCCCTAACCCGTGGCTCTTTGCCGACTTGACGAACTTATCTGTCAGCTTTTCTCAAGAGATCAACTTGTTCGGACCAGCCCAGTTTTCGGCCTCGCTGGGTCGCATACCTGTGGCAATCCCCCATCTTTTTGCTCAACCCTTAGACGGGATGGGTCTTACCTATACCCAAGACCTTTGGAAGTTCCACCTGAATGCCGGCTGGAATGGCTGGCTGTCCAAAAGAGAATCAGGCATGGCACTTTCCGCCGCAGATCAAGCAGATCGCTTGAATGCGTCTGTGTGGTTTGCCAGCCCCCGAGCCGTGTTCTCGGCGTGGGAAGAACTTCGTTCAGCCCGTGAAAGCGGGGTTAGTTTTGGGATTTTTTGGGAACAAGATTTTCGCACGTCTTGGCCGGGGATTAGCTTTCCTGGAGATCTTTTGACCGACGGTACAGGGGATTATTCGGCTAAGTACCTTTGGGCTAACTGGCAAAATACAGCAATCCTTCCTTTTGAACTTTATGGGGTGTGGGAACTAGGTTCGACGGTTCTGTACAGCTTGAACGACGCCCGGTACGAATACTACCCGGTACAAGCGTGGAGCGGCGGCGGCGCCCTAGGCCCCTCCTTTCACCAGGGTCTACGACTACGCTTTGTGTTTCAAGCCTCAAGTGGGGATGGAGCCGAACGGACAGGATTTGCAGAAGGGTCTTCAACCGCTGATAACGTCACCCATTTATATCGACCTCCAGATCAACAGCTCTATTCCCCCTCCTTTGCGGCCGATGCGGGAAACTTACAATGGTACGGTCTAAGACTGGATGTTTTAGGACAAAAGCTGGTAAAGCTTCCCTTAGAAGGAACGTTTACCTGGCGTGCTATTTGGAGGTCCCAATTTGGTCCCGTGGGCTACCCCCAGGGCAGTGTGGGAAATTTGCAAGCTACAGACCTTTTCTTGGGCTGGAGTTGGGACCATACCCTGACTTGGAAAGGTTTTCAGGGTTGGACACTCGCTTGGATGCTCTCGCTGGCGGTCCCTAACTCGTCTACGGCAGGCTATTGGCAAGGGGCACCAACCTGGCAACTGGATACAGGGTTGTCCGTCTTGTGGAACTATTAGCCTTTTGTTATACTCCCCTTAATCGGACACGTAGCTCAGCTGGATAGAGCGTCGGCCTCCGGAGCCGAAGGTCGTGGGTTCGAACCCCGCCGTGTTCATTAGATTCCTTCCTAAAAATCCCATGATGAATATTCTTTTCACGAATTGTGGTTTTATTCGGGTTAACAAAAGCAAATCACTTTAAAACAGTATAGCCTTTTTAGCTATTTCCTTTTATTTTGTAAAAAACCAAGGAATAACCATGTTAAGTGAAGATCACCCGGACGACTTCAAACATTCTCAGAATCCTAACTTAGAGATTATAGCCGGTGCCATACCCCGAATCTTTCGTTGGATTCGCTCTTTTCAAAAGGATTTTTGTCGTCAATACGACTTAACTCGTCCACAGCTGGAAATGTTTGGCCTCTTAGACCTTGAAAAAGGGATTAGTCCCAAAAGCATTTCTGATCAACTCTTGATTGCGCCCCCCAATGTGACTACTGCAGTCGCGGGTCTAACCAAAAGGGGGCTTGTCGAGGTTTTACCTGTGCCCCACGACAAACGCACCCTTGATTTAAAACTCACCCCCGAGGGCGCTCGTATACAAGAGCTCATCCAAGCTCAATTTAAAGAATTGTTTGCGGTCAAACTCACAAAAATCAAACCCCACGATCTTCAGATTTTAGCCTCAGGTTTACAAAGTTTGATCTATCTGCAAGAGAACGATTCTTGAGCTTGCCAGAAGTTACTTTAGAAAATAAGTACAGTGCCTTGCTCACCCTGATTAAAGAACAACAAAGTGTTGCCGTGGCCTTTTCTGGCGGCGTGGACAGTTCCTTCTTATGCTACGCCGCTTTCGAAGCTCTAGGGAATAAAGCTCTTGCCGTCACGGTAGTCTCGCCCATGTTGCCACAAAGCGAGTTACAAAGCGCAAAAGCTCTAGCGGCTCAGGTAGGGCTTGCGCATTACCTGATTGAAAATCCCCACATTGAAGATGAGGTAGCTGTAAATACTAAAAATCGGTGCTACCACTGCAAGAAACTCGAATTTAACGGGATCCAAAAAGAAGCTCAACGATGGGGAGCCAAGGTTGTCTTAGACGGCTCGAACCTTGATGATTTGGACGATTACCGTCCTGGCTTAAAAGCTTTGCAAGAGCTACAGATTCTTAGTCCGCTGAGAGCAGTTGGCCTGCGAAAAGCCGAAATTCGCGAGCTTTCCCGTCAATTGGGTTTACCGACCTGGAATAAACCGGCGTTCGCTTGCCTAGCCTCACGAATTCCCTATGGGGAACGCATAGACCACCCCAAACTCACGCGAATTGAAAAATCAGAAGACTGGTTAAGAGCCTTTGGCTTTCGTCAATTCCGCGTCCGATCGCACGGAGATATAGCTCGCTTGGAAGTAGCCCCAGGTGAAAGGTCCCTCTTTTTTAACGAGACAGCTTTGGACGAAATTTCGCGAGCCTTGAAAAGTTTTGGCTTTTTATTTGTGACGTTTGAGCTTGAGGGCTATGTGATGGGGAGTTTGAATCGGACTTCTCGTTCATCGCCAAGTTCACGAGGTTCGACTGATGAAAACTCTACATTTTGACTGTTTTGCGGGAATTTCGGGGGATATGACGCTAGGAGCCCTCGTCGACCTTGGGGTTGATCCCGAGGTTTTACAACGTGAGCTGGAGAAGCTTGGACTTAGCGGCTGGAATTTAAGCTTTGTCCGTGCAGATCGTAATGGAATCACGGGGATGCGGGCTTTAGTTCACTTGAGTGAACCACCCACCCGGCTTCTTCAGCCTCAACATCAGCATCGCTCTTGGCGTGATATACGGCAAATGCTGGAAAGCTCTTCTTTATCACCTTTTTCTAAAGGCCTTGCCCTTCGCATCTTTCAACGAATTGCCGAAGCCGAAGCTCAAGTCCATGGAAAACCTGTGGAAGAAGTAGGGTTTCATGAGGTGGGAGCCTTAGATTCTATCATCGACATCGTGGGGGCGGCCGTCTGCCTTGAAGCCCTTGCTCCAGAGCGAATTACAGCTTCAGAAATTGAATTAGGAGGCGGGACTGTA
>JAJXWL010000052.1 GCA_021781625.1 bacterium | reverse complement strand
TATACGCCCCGCCCATTACCTTTTCCAAGGCCAGAATCTGTGCGGCAGGGGTATGATATTACTCTCCAAGGGCGAGAGGAGGTTTTGCTGGGCTATTTCGTTGCGGATTCGGGTAACGATGCTTCGAAAAACTAGCTCAGTAGAGGAGAAAGACGATGCCGATTCCTGCAGCTCAGGAGTCAGAACATCCAGAATCCGACCGGTGCTGAGGATCTTGATCTGCGAAACGACTTTGCCAAAGGTATTACGCGAGGACAGTACTTCGATAGGCTGGTTTTGATACAACATGGTTACGCTCTGATCCGTTCCTGTACAAAGGCAAGAACGCTTCGCGCTGAGTCTATGGCGATCAGCAGTTCGGCTTCCGTCGGTAGTAAGTCGCCTTCGGGATACCGGAACATGGTGGCATAGGGATTGAGCAACAAGGCGGCGTCCAGCAGGCTTTCAAAATCCTTTCTTAGGCTGATTGCGGTCTGACAGAGATAGATGAGGTTGTGTGACTTCTCGATCGGCTGTTCCCGAAAGGCGAGATAGGCTTTTAGGGCTTTTTCTGCACATTGTTGGGTATGGTAGATGGCAGCATCATAGAGGCCCGAGGGGCTGCCAAGCAGGTATTCCGCAGATTTCAGGTCGTGGTCGGCTTTGAAGAGCCATTCCTCATGCGGCTTCATAGAGCTTTACCCCTTTGTGGCTGATTTGATAGGCCAAGGTCGAGGGATGGGTACTCCGGGGGGTAAATTCGGCTTCAGTAAAGACGAGCAAGTCGAGATTGATGTGATAAGCCAACAAGGCCCGGAGCCCTTGCCGGATACGGTCAGCTTGGCTCTGATTACTCTCTTTCAGTACAACGCAGATATCAATGTCGCTCTGGGCGGTAGGTGTGCCCCAAGCGTGAGAACCGAAGAGAAAAATAGTTTGGGGATTATATTCACGGGCAAGAACAGAACTGATTACCTTGAGGGTGGTATCAAACTCTTCTTTAATCATGATTTATCCTTTAAAAAAACTTGCAGTGAATCAAGTTTTTCTTTTACTTCAGCATCGATTTCATCTTCGCCCATAAACTGTACCAGTTGATAATAATCGCCTTTATTAAAGGTCACAGGAAGATTGATTTCTTTGAAGAAGCGAGCCATGACTTTTCCAATGATGTTTTCACTGGCCTTCTCAGTTTTCCACCAATCATCGTTCAAATCAGTCAAATAGGCGGGGGCAATTAAGTCCTTGATGGCTTTCTCCATGATCTGCTTTGGGTCAAAGGCTTCCATTCCTGACCATTGTCCGGACGCAGCCCAGCGGATTAATACGTCAGGTAATTTTAGGTAATTCTCAAACTCACGTCTTTGCCACATCTGTTCCGATAGATTTGGTCGCCCGCCTGTTCTGTTATCAATTTTATCACACAATGCCCACCCTTCTAAGTTTTGATAAGCTTCTTTCAAACCAAAAAAATGTGCGTATGTCTCATCAGGTTGATTCGTTGATAGGTACTTAACAAAAATTTTATCAAGGAAACTTTTTACAGGATGTTCAAGTACTTCCGCAAAGGCCTTCAACAGGTCGAGATCCGTGGTGCCTTCCAGATACACAATTTTATTAAAACGTTCTGCTTGCAAGTAATCCGTAAAACCAATCAGGTTTAAAGCCTTTTTGAGCTCAGCGTTTTTATTGACCGTATGCGGCTTACCGATAAAAGCTACAACTTGTCCAGTTTGTGCTACTTCATCCAAAACGGTTTCCGAATGAGTGGCAATAATAATCTGGCTATGAGTTTTGGCTGCGGTCTGGCTTAAGAACTTAAATACCTCTTTCTGACGCAGAACCTCCAAGTGGGCATCGGGTTCATCCAATAATAAGATGCTATTCTTCTTGGAATACAGGAATCCAAGAATCAGCAGCATTTGTTGGAAACCTCGGCCAGCTGCAGAAAGGTCGAGCGTGCGATCTTTCTGTTCAACGTAGGACATCGTCAGTAATCCACCTGGTTCAGAAAGTATCGGGGCTTTCAATTCAATTGCAAACAATTGCTTGATATCTGCACAGAGTTGTTTCCAAGCATCCTTATTCTCGGTGGCAACCAACCAAAGCAGGTTTCGCAATATTTCTGATGTTTTACCCTCACCGATTTTCCGAAACATGACATCGCGGATCAGCCTGTCTTCAAAAGGGGCAAGACCAGACATAGGAGGTAGAAAGCCTATTGACTCCCCAAGGGCAACATCAGGAAACGGATCGCTGGTAGAATCGGGAATTAGACGACAATACATTGACTCGGTATTGGCATAATCAAACTCAAGTCCAATTTTCCATGCCTGACCCTTGGTAACACCTTCTGCGGCTAATTCAAACCGTATGTTTTGAGTTCCTTTTTTCCCGTTACTTCCAACACTTTGTGAGCGCACATGCAAGTCTTTCCATAAACTGATTGCGGAAGGAATAGGCGCTGAAAGAATTTCATTGCGGTTTATGGTGACTGCTGTTCTTGTTTTTGCCTTGGAGCCTTTTTTTTGCAAGAACCATTTGCGTAGTCCGATATCCCAAATGGTGATCGCTTGCAAAAACGTTGTTTTCCCTGAGTTATTGGGGCCCACCAAAGCGACACGATTTTGCAGGTCAAGTTCCAAATCTTCGATGCTCTTGAAGTTCTTAATGGTAAACTTGGTAATCATGGCTACACCTTATCCATCGCGATGTCGTAATACGTCAGGAGCATTTCGTCTTCCCATTTAAGTTTCTTGAGGGCGCTTACTAAAGTAAAGCGAAAAGTTTCATTCAATTCCCCCATTACCAAGAGAACTTTATTCTACTACAGCCAAGTTTCTTTAACAACTTTCAACACACACAACAAGAGGCCTGTCGGGTTGTCATTTTCAGGGTTCTCTTGGTTGTATGCCATGGCAGCCTTTGCCAAATCCTCATAAAAGCTATATTTCGAAAGGTAATCTACCTGCGGCAGATTGAGATCTCTTAGCTGTTCAAACAACCAACTTAATTCACGATAAAAGGGGGTCACCACCAAATAGTTTCCTCTACTCGTACCTAACCACCTACGTTCTTCGGGTGTGGCTTTACCTGTAATGATGACATCAGCACCGCCCCATTTTTTAGTTTTGGTGGCTTTTAGGGGAACGCTACCACCTTGAATCTCTTTTTCAAGAGCCTCCAAGTGCTCATTGAGTTTATTTATAGTCTCCATCAGTTTCTCCTTTGTTTTACCAGACTGGAAATATTTACGGCAAAGTTTATGCTCCTCAGAAAGGGGTTGCCTTGAACGTAGATTCATCGAGCTAACTTTGCTGAAACTGAACCTCAAGGCTCATTTCGCGTGTAGGACGTGCGTCCTTTAAAAAGCGTTCCTTTTGAATAATGAAGTTTGCGCTGAAAAATGCTGTCAGCAGGTCAGGATAAAGGGAAACTGTTTAACTCTTAGAAGCCATGCGGATACTCTTTGATCATAAAACTGATCACCTCAAGATCGTTCTCGGTCATTCTTCCATAATCTGTCCAAGCCAAAGCCACCTCCTTACTTCTCTTTCACCATTTTCTAAATGGGTTCACTTATATACCAAAGATTTAAGCCTTTTTTTCCGTAAATATTTTATTATTTATTCAACTCTTGGGAAAAAGCATCTTTTCAACAATTAGCCAAACTGCTGGGGCAACGGGTCCAAGAAGGTTCAGCCTTTCTTTAAGTTCAGCAGATCGTTCCGCCGAGAGCACTGACAAAACCTTAACCGCTTGTGTTTCGTTCAAACGTTTCAGAATTTGAGCCGCCACCAAAGGGTGTTCTGCTTCCAGGCTTTGTACGACTTGAGGTCCTTTCAAGGTCTGATAGAATTCTGGGGGCAGAGGCGAGGCGGGTCCGTCAAGGCGAACTTCGGCTAAAGGTGTGGCAGAGTTTTCCCCCGACCAAAGCAAGTACGAGTAGTCCTGAGGGAGCTTGAGCGTATCCCCCAATCGAAGGGTTTGTAATTCCTTCCACGTCAGAGGCGGCAAATCCACCCCGACCACCGTCTCGACGGAAATGTTGGTCAACCGCTCGGGGATGGAGGCCTTGTACCAGGACTCTTCCGTCAAGAACTTACGGGCTCGCTTTAAGGTACTGTACGGAAAGATTGGCTTCCACGCCGCAGTTAAATCCCGGCAAAGCTGGTGTAACAACCAGTCACTGAGCGCCGCCTCGAGGCGTGTTCCTTGAAGTGGCACCGGAGACTTCGGGTCCCCTCCCAACAACAGGGTTAGGAGTACACTTAGACTATTCTCATACAGATCAAGTATCCCCACGCCAGACCCGGGTGAGGGTGAGCTTTTCACGAGGCCGTAGGTGGCGAGCTTGGCCCAAACCTCAAAAATCCTATTCAGTATTCTGAGGTTCTCGCGGGTAAAAACCATCTATTTCTTAAAGTCATAAACTTCGAGCCGAGAGAATGAGCAATTGATCTCAGAAATATCCATACTACCAGTCTAACCTCTACGCTGAAAACTAATTTCAGCGGACAGAGCAAAGACGGCTTTGGACTAAAAGTGCTCCAAAAAAGAAACGGGGTCTGTCATACGAACTCCCTCATATTCTCCTAAGGGAAAATGCCGAAGATTACCTGATACAAGAAAAAGTGCTTTGGCCCCCACAGCTACTTCTAAAAAGGCCTCATCATCCTTATCCGGTAAACTGATAGCAATAGGTTTGATCGGGTGCCAAAGGGCAAAGTCAGCCAAGGCTTTCAGAAGAATCTCGACCTGTTCTGGTTCAAAGTTAAACTTTGGCCTTAGCAATACCTCCCGATATTCGGATAAAACCCGTGCATCGAGGCAAAGATCGAAGGCTCCAGAAAGTGCCAGCTCAAGTATTTTCCCACAGGACGATTGAGGCTTCAATAAGCCGCTGACGATGATATTCGTATCGAGAACGACTCGCACTCTCATCGAGTCTTTCGAACTGCCTGTATTTCGTCTTCAATCTCTTCTTCAGTGATCTGGTCTTTCCCGGTACGGGCTGACTGGATTTGGAGCTTGCCTAATGCGCGCAAAGCTCGAGACCGACGAAGAGAAGCCAGTGCATCCTCTAACGTGTCTTCAGTCACACTAGAGATGAGAGCCACCGGCTTGCCATTGTTGGTCAGAACGACCTCTTCGGCAGGCCCCAAATTTTGAAGAAACTTTGAGGATTCATTGCGGAGTTCCCGCATAGCCATAAATTTCATAGCAATTCCCCGTAACATAAATGTAGCGCATTTTAGAGCTTTACCGCAAGTTTATTTTCGGCAACTCTGTCCAGCGGGTGGTATAGGCAGGCGAACACCGGTCTCGTTTCATCATCCAGTCAGCTTGAGCCCGACGGGGCGAACACGTCACCGTTTCGCGGCCATGCTTTTGGTTGAGACGGTCTACGGCCTGCTGGAGGGCGCTCAACCTCGGGTTTGTTCGTCCAAAGAGGTGCCCTTGAGCCCCCCGCAACGGTTGAAGGTCCAGCAAAAGAACCCCAGCCTTTTTGAACTTGAACCCGGGACGGTAAAGGTGACGGAGTCCTTTCAGCGCGGCTCCCACCAGATCGGGGGTATACGACACCGGAGCAGGAAATGGCATCGAAAGGTGCGGTGAGTACTGGGGTTCCTCCAGATGAAAATAGTTGGTCGTCAAAAACACCACCAACACACCCGCCGCACAGTTTTGGGCACGAAGCTTTTCCCCTGCCCCCGTGGCGTACTGGGCAACAGCTTCTTCGAGCTCGACCAACTGCGTCACCGGATGAGAAAACGACCGTGAGAAGAGGATGTTTTCTTTGGGTTCGGGCATCTCTTCGTCAATTTGAGGCCTTTCGTTGAGTTCCTCGTGAATACGCCAGCCCGTCAAAGTAAAGCGTTTCTTGACGGCAAACGGGTCCAGTTTGGCAAAGGCCCCCGCCGTGTGAACGCCCTGGTGATGCAACGCCTCGGACATAGCAGGACCGATTCCCCAGACTTTCTCGACAGGAAAGTCCGCTAAGTAACCAGAGGCCTCTCCCGGTAAGATTTCCAGACAACCCGAGGGGGTGTCTTTGGCTAGTCGATTGGCGACTTTGGCCAACACCTTGGTGGGCCCCAGTCCGATGCTCACCGGAATCCCCGTCCACTGCTTCACCGTCTGACGAATCAGGGCGGCAGGAACTTTTTGATGATCGGGAAACCATAAGAACGACTCGTCAATCGAGTAATGCTCCACCTGGGGGGTAAAGCTTTCATAAACGAGCTGAACACGGCGGCTGAGATCGCCATAAAGAGTGTAATTGGACGAGAACACCTCCACCCCATACTGATCAACTAATTGCCGGACTTGAAAGATCGGTGTCGTACGCGACAAGCCGAGGGCCTTAGCCTGCTTATTGAGTGCCACAATACAGCCATCGTTGTTGCTGAGGACCACCACGGGTTTGCCCGCCAAATCGGGACGAAAAACCGTTTCGCACGAGGCATAAAAAGAATTGCCATCGATCAAGGCAACTTTCATCGAAACTCCGGACCCTCCATCACTTCAACTGGCGGTAAACACCGCGGACCACCCCCCAAAGGCACAGCCCTTGCTCTGCCGTAGGGCGCAAGACCGGGTAAGCCGGATTGGCAGGCACCAAGAGAGGACGGTCCCCTTCAAAGGCTAAAGATTTCAAGGTAAACTCTCCCATAACTTCGGCGACAACAATGTCCCCTGCTTGCGGAGGCAACGACCGATCCACGACCACGATATCACCGGGGAGGATTCCCGCTCCGATCATGGATTCGCCGCTGACTTCAAGGAAGTAGGTGGCAGCAGGGTTCACGACGGCCAAGTCTTGCAGGTTCAGGCTCTTCTCGGCAAAGGCTTCGGCCGGCGAAGGAAAGCCCGCAGGAATGCGACTGCTATAGAGCCAAACCGTTTGATTACTTAACATGTATATAGTATTTTATTTCCCAGAGGAGGCTGTCAAGTGTGTTTTGCGGTCAACCAAGCGAATAAGAAAGCACTGGAAGCCTTGTTGGACTCCTGGGCTCCTCCTGCGGGATTAATGTGGCCAGAACAAGTCCGCGTCGATGCCTTTGCCCATCCCATACGAGAACTCGTGTTCAACGGGCCCCAGGGAGGTTCCCCTTACAGGGCCGCTGGTGTCTGGGGCTTAATCCCCTCCTGGGTTCGTACAGAGGCAGAGGCCCTGAACCTTCGCTCTAAGACCCTCAATGCCCGGAGGGAAACCCTCTTTACTCTTCCCAGCTTTCGAGCCTCAGCTCCCACCCAACGCTGTCTCCTCCCCGTCAACGGCTTCTACGAATACCAGCATCTGGATCGCCAAGGCCAACCCGACCCCAAGGGAAAGCGGACACAATTGTACCTTTTGACCTGTGCGGATCACGACGCCTTTTTCTTGGGAGGCTTATGGTCCCAGTGGAAGGGACAGCTTACCTTCACCTTAGTGACCGAACCGGCAGGACCTCTTCTGTCTCAGATCCACAATGCCAAACAACGGCAACCGCTCCTGTTGAGTGGTAACGAAGCCAAATCGTGGCTGGAGGGAGGCTCACCTGTTTCAACTCTCGAAGTGCAGGCCACGGCAGTAAGCCCAGGAGCAGACCTTCTACTTTGACGACGTTTTGATAGGTGCCACCAGCTTTGCCACGGTCTGTATGACCTGGTCGGTACGTCCGTTGCTAGCTAGTAGGGCATCACCAGCCTCTTGAATCTGGCGAGTTTGAAGGCTGATCGTCCCTACAGCATTAAGAACCAAAGCACTCGACTCGCGAAGACGCTCTGTGGAATCAAGGATCTCTCCATTTCCTTGTCGCATTTCAATGCTCCCCTGATTCACAAGGTCATTAATCTGTTCCATCTCTGTCATGGCTTCTTGGACTAGACGTGAACTTTGGTTAAAACTATCGACAAAAATTTTCAAATTTGTGACGGTAGAAAATATGTCCTGAATCGCCGAATTAGTCTCATCGAAAGCTCCTAGAATCTCCCGGTTATCCCGTGAGATTTCGGTAATAGACTGCTGGACACCCTTGAGGGCTGAGGTTATGGAGTTTGATTGAGAGGATGATGTTTCGGCAAGTTTACGAATCTCATCAGCGACAACAGAAAAGCCTTTTCCCGCGTCACCGGCATGGGCCGCTTCAATGGCGGCATTCATAGCCAACAGATTCGTCTGGCTGGCTACTGAGGCAATCAAATGGTTAGCCTCCATAAGGCCTTCAGACTTTTGCACAATCGTTTGAATATTGTTTGACATCATCTCTAAAATTTGCACGGTCTTTTTGTTCCGCTCCTTCAACGTGTCGGAATCCTGACGTGCATTTTCAACAGCTTGCAGGATTTCTTGGCTCTTGACTTCCAAATCAGCAAAAGAGCTACTGGTTCGGTCGATACGTTGTTTTTGGTCTTTCAGTGCACTGTCAAGGGACTCAATGTTGCGTGCTAATTCTTCGACAGCAGTGGCGGTACGGTTAACATATTCAGATTGATTATTCACCAACCCGCCCGTCTGCTCCACCTCTGAACCTATGGCTGTCAAGGCTGTCCGTACCCGCTCCACGACCGAATTCAGTTCTTTTTTAGAATCTTCAAGACTACGCGCTTCTCGTTTAAGACCACCAAAACCTTGGTCAAGGCTTTCAAAAAAATCGGTACTGCGACGACTTAGAAAACCAATTTCATCCTGGGCGGTTTCTTGACTTCGGACAGTCATATCCCCTCCCGTTCCTTGGTCTACCAAGGTCTTAAGTCGAACTAACGGTTGAACGATGAGTTTTGCCAAAGTCCGAACCAAAACAAAGGCCAATACTAAAGTAAAGAGGCCCACGATGAGATTAGTCTGCAACAAGGTTAAAGGAGGTGGTGGGCCCACCACCTCCCGTAGCCGGTAGGTTTCTGAAACAGTGATAATCAGAATTAATGCCCCTGAAACAAAAGGGATGATAACGCCAACAATGCGTGGCAAAAGGCTAAACGCAGGCACATCAGGATGAACACCTTCTTGAGAACAAGCGTTCTCGAGAATTCTGAGAAAATTCAAATACAAGGGAGCCCCAACAAAAAGTAAAAATGCAAGCAAATAAAGAATAACCCACAAATCCGCCTGGTGTAGGGGTAAATGGTTTACGAAATGAACAACCACGACGGCAACTGTTCCTTCGACTAAGATCGCGAGAAAGAAAATTCCCATGGCCTGATGAATCTTTTTCCGTACGGCAACAGTTCGGTTGGTTTCCCTTTTCAAGGCACGCACCCAAGACGGCCCCCAAAGCAAACTATACGTTAAGAAGAATGCTAGTACGAGGCCAAGGATCGACATAGGTACACTAGGCGAGGCTAACAGGGTGATAAGATCCGAAAAGGCAAAGACACCTCCCAGTATCGCAAATGGCCCCAAAATCAACGTGGGAAGGATAAATACAGGTAAGGTAGCCAGGAAGAGCTTTCCAGAAAGTTTAATTCCGTCCATTTGAACTCCATGGTCAGTATCTTATTCATAAGATTCGTTCATTATCCGAACATGTCAAGGTTGCT
>JAJXWL010000051.1 GCA_021781625.1 bacterium | reverse complement strand
CTCCTGGGACCGGACCATCCGTATGGACACTGAAAATTCGGGGCTTACACCCTGCCGATTTAACGGACATGGCTTTTCTCAAGCCTTACTTAGCCTTCTGGAACCTCAAGGGTCGCTTTGATGCGCATCCCCAGCTCTTATTCCGTGCTTATGCCGGTACGTTCTTCATGAAGGCTTTTTACTCCCCCGGGCGTAAGTTTACCGAGGATTTACCCCTTTTAGAGGAAGTCTCAGTGACTCACAATTTCCCCGCCGGCAGCAAATCGTCCCAAACTAACCCTTCACCCGCAGAGATTTCTCGCTGAAGAGGGCGACCAAGCACCAAATCTAAAAACTGAGGCGGTAACCCAGGCCGGAGAATCTTTTCTGTCCGAAGAACAGCAACATCCTCTGGCGTGATCACATGTCCAGGTCTTAACGTTCGTACCACATGCAAACTGCGGTTTGTCCGTTCATAGTGGACTTTCTCGCTGGGTGCCAGCTCTTTTTTACCGCTACCTAAGATTAGGTCTAGGTGCTTTCCGAACTTGTCTCGGGCCCACTGGAGTCGTTCGGTCTCGGGCACAGCCTCACCTTCGCGAACAGTTTTTACCATGAGTTGAAATTGCTGGGGGTCCAAAGCTATGGGATCATCTAAACCAGGGTCACCCCGATCAAGACAGAGGTGCTTCTCGATCAATTTAGCCCCTACGGCGGTAGCCACTCCTGGTACGAGTTCGGGGTCCATCGAATGGTCAGACACCCCCACGGGGCAACCAAACAAGACCGAAAGCGGCTGTAATACTCTTAAATTATACTCCTCGGGGGGGGCAGGATAGGACGTCACGCAATGTAAAAGGGCTTTAGGCCCCGGTATCCAACTCAAGGCTGACTCGATATCCGCCAGATAACTGACCCCTGTGGACAAAACCAAAGGACGTTGATACGTCGCCAATTCTTTTAAAAGCGGGTAGTGATTCAACTCTGGTGAGGCCACCTTATACCAACCAGCCCCAATTCGCCGCAACAATTGAGCACTTTTGAGTCCAAAAGGCGAGGCCAAAAAGACCATGCCCGCCTTTTCGGTTTCTTCAAGGCAGAAGTGATAAAACTCCTCATCCCGCTCCACTTCACGAAAGCGGTCATAGAGCCTGATATTTCCTCCAGGCAAAGGGACTTCTCCCGTCAGGGGGTGCAGTATCTCTTCTGCAAAGACCACTTGAAATTTCACGCAGTCAGCACCGGCTTCTGCCGCAGCCGAAATCAGTTCTCGGACAAGGTTGAGGTTACCTTGATGAGAAGTACCTACCTCCGCAATAAGGAATACGCCTTGCTGGGTGGAAAAAACGTCCTGAAAGTCCTTCATACGGATATTTTCGGCATTTCTCTATCGACAAGTTCAAAGGTTGTCGATAAAATTACAGAAACTTGTGGGAGGAGATGCCATGACACCTTTGATTTGTGATTTTACTGGCGAGGTGATTGTTGCGGCCGCGGATCCTCAAAATGGTCCTCAGCTTGATCGAGACTATTTTGTGGCCTATAACCGCGTTTTGAGCGTAAAAGGCAAAGAAAAGCTCGATGCCATCGTTTGGGAAACAATGAAAGCACGTGGCTTTGGCAAGTATAACTTCATGGAATATAAGCGCGTTTTTAAAGCGGCTGTAGAGCAATATTGTAACCGCACCAAGACGACTTACAATAAGAATTTCCATGCGGAAAACAAAAATGACTTCCGCTCAAGTCATCAATCTTATTGGCAATAATTTTCTTAGCAAGAATTCCTTGGAATACATGACTTCAAAAGAAAACCGCCTCAAAGGCGGTTTTTTTACATCATCCTCGTCACATCATTCCCGTTGGTAAAACTCGTTAAAGCTATTTACGGGGCTTGATGATTTCGAACCCGCAATACGGTACTAAAGCGGCGGGGAGTCTCACTGAGCCATCTTTTTGTTGAAAGTTCTCGAGGATGGCTACTATAGCTCGGCTGACCGCGACAGCGGTACCATTCAACATATGAACGGGGCGATTTCGACCGTTTTCATCCTTATAACGAATACCCAAGCGGCGTGCTTGAAAATCCGTACAATTTGAAGTGGAGGTAATTTCGCCCCAATCCCCTCCCTCGCCTCTTCCGGGCATCCAAGCCTCTAAGTCGTATTTTCGATAAGCTGGCGCCCCTAAATCGCCTGTACAGGTGTCGACCACACGGAAAGGGATGTTCAAGGACGTGAATAAGTCTTCTTCAATTCCGCGAAGCTCTTCATGCAGGGCATTCGATTCTTCAGGTCGGCAATACACAAACATTTCTACCTTAGTAAACTGATGGACGCGGTACAACCCTTTTGAGAATTGACCATGGGCACCAGCTTCACGGCGAAAACAGTGAGAAACACCAGCCATGCGAATGGGACCTTGCGACAAATCTAAGATTTCTTCGGAATAATAACCACCCAGAGTAATTTCCGCCGTTCCGACGAGACAAGTTCCTGTTCCCTCTAAGGGGTAAATATTGGATTCTTCCCCGCGAGGGTTAAAGCCAATCCCCGCCAGGACTTCTTCTTTGGCAATATCTGGCGTAATGAGCGGAGTGAAGCCTTTTTTTGTCAGAAGGTCTAAGGCATAACGGACCAACCCAAGTTCAAGAAAAACACCTTCGTTTTTTAGAAAATAAAACTTCGTCCCAGAAACTTTGGTCCCAGCCTCAAAGTCGACAATATCGAGCTTTTCCCCCAATTGCACATGATCCAAGGGCGGAAAGTCAAATGTTGTCGGAACTCCCACTCGTTTGATTTCAAGGTTATCCCCTTCGAGTTTGCCAACGGGAGCCTCGGGGTGTGCCATATTCGGGAGTGCCATCATGGCTTTTTTAAAGCTTTCTTCGACCCCAGTCAGTTCTTCTTCGAGGACGGTAATCGCCTCTTTTAACTGACGGCCTTCTTCAATGAGAGCTGTTCTGGTATCTGGGTCTAGTTTGCCTTTCATTTTCCCCGCATTTTCATTGCGGGCGGCTCGGCGTGCTTCCAAAGTTTGCAACAACTTGGAACGTTCGTCCGCTAAGCGCAACGCTTCTTGCGGATCAGCCGTCATATGGCGATTTTTCACATTTAAAAGGACTGCATCGAGGTTTTCCCTCAGAAAATTCAAGTCTAGCATAGCTCATCTTACCGAGGAGCCCTTAGACTGACAAGTTCCTGAGGGTTACCGAAGAGAAAAGACTTTAACTGAAATAGAACTTGGAAAGTTCTTCAAACTCACTGATCGTCGTTGAAACTTCTTTAGCGGTCTTACACTTCATGAGTGCAGGATAAAACTCAGGGTTGGTCATCAGAAGCGCCAAGTTCTTTAAAACAAAAAGATGGCCATCAGGGGCATTGTCATCCCCCACCAGCATCATGACGACATGAACTGGTTTACCATCCAAACTCTGATAATCAATCCCTTTTTGCGAGATACCCAAAACGCCATAAGTCCGGTTCAAATTGGGGAGATGCGTATGTGGCAAAGCGATATTCCGGGCAATACCCGTTGTCATTTTCTTTTCGCGTTCCCACAAACCCGTCAACAAGGTCTCACGCGAGAGCGAGGGAGCTTTATGAACCAGAAAATCTACCATTTCGCGAAACAGATCTTCTTTACTTGTGCTTTTCAAATCGACCAGAACCCAATCCGGTTTGAAAATCTCAGAAATCAGCATATTCCCCTCATTTATAAGGTTGCTATAAGAGCCAGCCCCAGGCCGGCTCTTACCCAAGTTACGACAAAGTTACGTCAAACTATTCTTCAAAAGAATGGCAACAACGAGTCCCAGAATTGCGTAAAGTTCAGGGAACGCCGCTAAAATCAAGGTTGAGGTAAAGACATCGCTACCCAACCCAATGGCGTTGATACCAGAGGCGAGCAATTGCCCCATCTTGATAGCTGAAGCCAAAGCCACAATACCAAAGGCAATGCCGGCGGCAAGAATGACAGCCCCGTTAAACACGCTGATGTGTGCGGTCAAGTACGGCTGGTACAGAATGTACGCCACAAAACCGTACAGACCTTGCGAAGCCGGAAGAGCCGAAAGGATCAGTGCGGTTCCGAAAACTTCCGGTCGCTTCTTCAAGGCACCAACGGCAGCATTGCCGGCGGTGACCAGACCAATCGCACTTCCCATGCCCGAAAGACCCGCCATCAAAGCGATGCCAACTCCTGCTAGGATAATACCTAAAGCGTCCATGAAAAACTCCTTTTTCCTAGTTTTTTCCTAGTTTTGATGAGATTTTGTCTGCATTCGGAAGGGGGAATAGGAAACTCCGCCCCCCTTAAATCCGATCGCTTTATAGAACTCGACGAACGTGAGCCTGACGGGATGCACGAACGACGCAATCAAAGCCAAACCAAGATTGATAGAGTGCCCCAAAAGCAACACCACTACCAAAGCTAGCCAGAGCAAGGGATTATCCCCTTTACCTAGCACCATGAGCCCAATCGTATTGAAGGACATGGCTAAAAGGCCGCCAGCTAAGCCTAAGGCGAACAAACGCAGGTAAGACAAAAAGTCACCTAAGATCTGGGAAAAGAATTCAAACAATTCCCAAAGACCGTGCGCAGGTCGCAGATAAAACTTCACATGATGTTCAACACCATTGAAGAATAGGACTAAAACAATTCCTACGATGGCCAGAATTTGTGTTACCAACGGAAGGTTGGGAATAGCATAAATCCAAGGGCCAATCGGAATCGGTCCCACCATCAAATGAGGTCCATCCCCGAAGTAACCCATTTGAAGGATTCCAATCGCGGCAAACACCACTAAACAAGCGGTACCCAAGGGTTTCAAAGCCCCTTGAATCCCATTATTTCGGAAACCATTGTAAGAACGAAGGAGATGCCCGATCAGAACCTGAACGATCCCTAATAAAATGGGCAACCGCATGGCTTGATCCATCGACCCAAAACTCGCGAAGGACTTTAAAAAGCTTGGGTAAACGGAGCTATCGGCTTGGATACCAAACATATCGCCCAACAGGATACCGCCCAAAATTGTCGTCAGCGAAAGAACGATCCCCAAACCGGCAAATTTTTTCAGCTCACCTTTTACGACAAAGAAAGCTGTTACGGTGGCAATCAGCATCAAAAATCCATACCCGACATCGGCCAAACATAACCCCACAAATAAAGCAAAAAACGGCCCTAAAAAGGCTGTTGTATCTGCTTCATGATAATTGGGTAAACTGTAGACTTTCGTGATGGGTTCAAACAGCGTCGCCAGTTTGCCATTTTTCATGGCAATGGGCGGAGAATCTTTGTGCGTGGGGGTTTCAATCAAGAAGGCACAGGTTGAAGCTTCTAAGAAGGCTTTCACCTCGGTTTCTTTCTTGACAGGAAACCAGCCTTGAAGCAAAAGAGCTTTTCCATCAGCAACTTCGACTAAGCTGTTGTTGGCTAAGGCATACGCCAGGCGGTCTTGATAGGACTTGATCCCCTGGGAAATCGCGTCTAAATAGCGGCCGTACGAAAGTAAAGTCTTGCGTCGCTTCATAATATCTTCATGAAGCCCCAGAGCCTTGGCTTTTAATTGAGTTAAAGAGCCGGCTAAAAAGACTTCTTGACCCACCAAGGTGACTTCTTCACCTTTTTTGTTCAGGGCCACGTAATAGACATGCGAAGCATCCCGGGTCACTTCGACAAAAGAAGGTTCCTTGGAAACAGTTTCGTATTCCGCGATCAAAGCTGTGGCAAAGCGGCAATGTAAGCCGGATCCTTCGAGGGCAGCCAACTTCGAAGCGTCGTAATCGCCCCAAATTTCCTGCGCCGCAATTTCTTTGGCCAGCTTTTCGCCTTGAGCCTTTAAGTCTTCGATTTCGACATTGGTCTTCTCGATGACATCAAGAATCGCGTCTAAGTCTTCGGTCGCTTCTTGGTGAAACGTCGTGTGCTCTTCGGCTGTTAAAGCTTTGATAAACGAATAGATACGTTCCAGCTTCGTGATATTTTCTTTCAGAAGCAAAACTTCTAAGCGTTGAGTATCCTTACCAAACTCAACGTGTACGACCCCTAAATCCTGCAAAGGCCGCAAGATCACATTCCGATCATCGCTTCTCAAAAGAAGCGAAAGCTTTTTCATTTTCTCGATCATGCAGCACCCGCTCCGGCTTCTTCAGCAGCCTGTTTGGATTTCGTGATCTTCTGAGCCGACTTCTCGAGGTTATCAACGTCTTCCAAGTAACGTTTGATGCGTAAAATCGCATCGTTGTACTCGGGAATCTGAACCTTTTCGTAGAGGTTAACCTTTTGAGTGGTCTTTTTGAGGGAATACTCCAAAATCGACAGACGTTTTTCAGCCACCTCAACTTGCGATAAAAGTTCAGTGAGCTGTTTCAACTCGACGATCCCAAAAGCCAACCAGTTCGGCCCTGCAAAGCGCGAGAAATAGGCAATCCCATATTCAAGGTTTTGCAACAAGGGGGTCTTTACACCAGCGACTTTCTTGACACCGACTTCGACGTTTTTCAGTTCAAAAATCTCTAACGGAAACTCGGCCCACAACCCCACATCTTTTCTTAGAGCTGAAAGCCTGTTTTGCAACTGCAATTTGAGTTCTTTCAGCTCGTCTTTTTGCTTTTGGATGGTGACGCGCAAGGCAGCCTCTTTACTCTTGAGGACGGGAAGTGCCGTTTGCCTCATTTTCAATTGAGCCCTCAGTTGCTGCATCGCAATCTTATTAAATTGATACGTTAGGGCCATCTTATGCCTTCCAGTACTTATCCATCAGGCTTTGCTTGATTGCGACTTCCGTTTTGCTGAAATACTTTCCAAACAAATTCCAAGCGGTATCCAGCATCTCGTCTACCTGAATATTGACGTCGATGGCAAGCAAACTCCGTGAGTAATCCGCGCCAAAGTGAATCGTTCTCTCGTCATAATCGGTGAGATCGAAGCCGTTATCCCGTTTGGTTTTAGCTTTGGCGGCATCCGCAAAAAGCCGAACAGCCGCGTTCATGACCTGAGGGTGATCTTCGCGGGTTCTTTTCCCAATAACCAACTGTTTTAAGCGCGAAAGTGAGCGGAAGGGGTCAACGATGACCTTACCGACTTCAGTATCTCGACGTAAAAAGAGCTGTCCCTCGGTAATGTAACCGGTGTTATCGGGGATGGCGTGGGTAATGTCCCCGCCCGAAAGGGTGGTCACCGCAACAATCGTAATCGAGCCCCCCGAGGGTAACTGAGCGGCCTTTTCGTAGATTTTGGCCAAGTCCGAGTACAACGAACCAGGCATCGAATCTTTCGAAGGAATTTGATCCATCTTGTTCGAAACGATGGCCAAGGCGTCGGCGTAAAGCGTAACGTCTGTCAAAAGAACCAGAACCTGCTGGTTTTTCTCGACGGCGAAATACTCGGCCGCAGTCAGGGCCATGTCGGGAATCAAGAGGCGTTCTACCGGGGGGTCTTCTGTGGTGTTGATAAAACTGACAATGCGGTCAAGAGCACCAGCGTTATCAAACAAATTGCGAAAGTACAGGTAGTCGTCATTCGACAACCCCATTCCCCCGAGGATAATCTTATCGGCCTTGGTTCGCAGGGCTACGTCGGCCATAACCTGGTTGTACGGCTGGTCAGGGTCGGCAAAGAACGGGATTTTTTGTCCGGTAACGAGGGTATTGTTTAAGTCAATCCCGGCAATACCCGTGGTGATCAGTTCCGAAGGCTGTTTACGACGAACGGGATTAACGGTTGGCGAGCCAATCGGCACCTCTTGTCCATCTACCTCCGGGCCACCGTCGATGGGCTGACCGTAGGCGTTGAAAAAACGACCAGCCAGTTGATCCGACACTTTTAAGGTGGGAGAACGGCCAGTAAACACCACTTCGGAGTTGGTGGAAATTCCTTCAGTACCCTGGAAAACCTGGAGAGTAACTTCTTCCCCTTGGATTTTGACGACCTGAGCGGGACGCCCATCCACGTAAGCCAGTTCTTCGTTGCCAATCCCTGTCGCTCTGAGCGTACAGGTCGCCTTCGTCAGCTTGAGAATTTTGGTATAAACCTTCTGAAACGCTTGTGTCACCATTACATCACTCTCCGTTCTTGCAGAATGTCGCGGAATTCTTTTTCGTATTTGAGGAACTCATCTGACTCATAGACCGCATAGTTCATCTGCTTAAGGACGTTGATCACTCTCTTGAAATAGGGAGCCACTTGGTCAAACGAGTCAAAGTTGTAGTTCGACTCAACCACATGCGTCACGAGATCCATCATGTATTTTTGGCGAGGCATGGAACATTGGGAGTCGATCTTATCAAAAGCGTCCTGTTGCATCAAAACGAAGTCAATCGTCTCAGCTTTCCAGAAAGTTAAGTGGTAATCAATCGGAACACCATCGTCACCCAGAATGTTGATTTGGTCACTTGCCTCTTTACCGCGATAAACCCAGTTTTTCGAGTTGGCAACTTTGGTTACCCAGTCTGAACCCAACCTTGAGTTCAAGTAATCTCGGATTTCAGGGTATTCCAGATATTTCGAATAACTATCAATGGGGTCGATGGAGGGATAGCGCTTCTGGTCGGCTCGGGCCTGTTGCAAAGCATAAAAACAGCGAGCTGATTTTTTGGTTGATTCCGTGACGGGTTCCTTGAGGTTACCACCCGCCGGGGAAACGGTACCGATGAAGGTAACCGAGCCCGATTGTCCATTATTTAATACCACATAGCCTGCACGGGCGTAGAAGTTCGAAATGATGGCAGGTAAATCCATGGGGAAGGCGTCCGGTCCAGGAAGTTCCTCAAGACGGTTTGACATTTCTCGCAAGGCTTGGGCCCAGCGGGACGTGGAGTCGGCCAACAAAAGAACCTTGAGACCCATCATTCGATAGTACTCGGCAATCGTCATGCCCGTATAAACCGAAGCTTCACGAGCCGCAACCGGCATGTTCGAAGTATTACAAATGATGGTGGTTCGTTCCATCAGACTTCGACCAGTTCTGGGGTCAATCAGTTCGGGGAATTCTGTAAAGATTTCTACGACCTCATTCGCGCGTTCACCGCAGGCGGTAAAAACGATCAGGTCAGCTTCGGCATTCTTGGACAGAGCGTGCTGTAAAACGGTCTTACCCGCACCAAACGGACCAGGAATAAAGCCCGTTCCACCCTCAGCCATGGGGTTAAAGGTGTCAAACATTCTGACACCTGTTTCCATGACTTTAAAGGGTCGCGGCTTTTCTTTGTACGTGTGAATCGCTCGTTTGACCGGCCACTTTTGGACCATGGTTACAGTTTCGACCTCACCGTGATCATTTTCTAGCTCGGCAATCTTTTGGCGAATCGTGTAGGAACCTGCGCCCGTGACCGATTTGACTTTCCACCGGCCTTCCAGCTTGAAAGGAACCATGACCTTGTGGTCGATCCAGCCTTCTTTGACAGACCCTAACCAATCACCGGCTCGAACAAAATCGCCGGCCTTGGCCAAGGGCTTAAACTCGTAGGAAACTTTGTCGTCTAACGCCTCGGTGTATTCACCGCGTTTCAAGAACACGCCTGTTTTTTTGTCGAGGTCATTTTGCAACCCATCGTAGTTACGCGACAAAATACCAGGTCCAAGCTCTACTTCGAGCATGTGCCCGGTAAAT
>JAJXWL010000050.1 GCA_021781625.1 bacterium | reverse complement strand
GATATATTGGCTCCACCGTGGCCATCGGAAGCTTGTTAGGCCCTGGGTTGGGCGGGCTTTTGGTGCACTTTTTCAGTTGGCCTGCGATTTTTTTTGTCAATGTACCGATTGGCATCCTCGGCGTGATTCTCACCTTGGTGGTTATGCCTGAATCCGAGTCTCAGACCGGCGACTTTGACTGGCCAGGGTCTTTACTGTTCAGCGTGTTAGTGGTGTTGTTCTTTTCTTGGCTCTTGTTGTGGCAAGAAGGCTTAGCTCCTTTGCCCTTCCTGATCACGGCCCCCGTGCTGTCTGTGATTTTGCTTGTGGCCTTTTTCAAGCTTGAAAAGAAAAGACCGCACCCATTGCTGGAGGAGTCGCTGTTTGCCTCTCGAACCTTCACCTTGGGAGTCACCGCGTCCTGGTTTTCTTATGTGGCCATGTTTGGGTACGTTCTGTTTATGCCGTTCTATTTGCAGAATGTTTTGGGCCTTTCTGCTTGGCAAGCTGGTCTTTTACTGTCGATTTATCCTCTCGTTTTGGCGGTGGTAGCTCCCCTGGCGGGAAGGTTGTCCGACCGTTTTGGTGTCCAGCTTTTTACCATGGGTGGTTTAATGGTGACGGCGGTAGGGTTAATGGTGGTCGCGACCTTAGGTCTTGCTTCTTTATTACTGGAAGTTGGTTTCCTCATTGGCCTCTTGGGGCTTGGTACGGCGTTATTTCAGTCCCCCAATAATTCGAGCGTCATGGGAGCGGCACCCCGTCATCGCTTAGGCATTGCTGGTAGCGTCAATTCTTTTTTTAGGAATTTGGGCATGGTCTCTGGTGCAGCCTTTGCTGTGGCCCTGTTTTCGGTGGTGACCAACACGGGGGCCTCGGGTTGGACTGGGATTACCAACAAACTGTTGTTCTTGTCGGGCTTTCGTGTGGTCATTTTAGCCATGGCTGGGGCAGCCTTCGCAGGAGCCTTAGTAAGTATGGTAAGAAATCATAGGGGAGAAAATAAAAGGCAACTTTCCCGATAGCCAATTCCCCGTTTCCCTTGTAAAGTATGAACGAAAAATATGAGCGGAAAGGAATTGACCATGTTTCCCCGTAAACTTCAACTTTGGCACGCGCTCTTGCTGGTGGGGTTAGTCAGCCTCGTCACGAGACTTTTGTATTGGGATCATCCCGGGTCTATTGTATTTGATGAGGTTTGGTTTGGCCAATTCGCGGCGGACTATACCAAGGGACTATTCTATTTCGATGTTCACCCCCCTCTAGCCAAACTGCTGTTTTGGTGGGTCGGAAGTCTAGGGGGACCTGTGACGTTCCCCAATCCTGCCACCATTGGGACCCCCTACCAGGGACTTTCATGGGAGTACATGCGTCTCGTTCCCTTGATCACAGGGGCTTCGATTCCTGTTCTTTTCGCGGTATTGCTGAAAGAGTTGAAACTATCCCCGGTACTCATCCTTCTGGGGGCCTTACCTGTCTGTTTTGATACCGCCTTGGTCGCGGATTCTCGCTTTATATTGCCAGAGTCGTTACTCGTGGCCGCGACCTTGGGAACAGTAGTTTTGTACTTAGTGGCAAGAAAGCGAAACAGTTGGACACTTTGGTTGGCCTTGGGTCTTATGGCCGGGGTTACGATCTCGATCAAGTGGACGGGTTTAGCTGGGTTGGGGATCATTGTTCTGGGTGAACTTTGGACCTTTCTCAAAAGGCCCAGCTTAGGGGCAGGGGGAAGGGTTTCAGCTCGCTTGGGTATCGTTCTGGTGTTGGCTTTTGCTGTTTATTATTCGGTGTTTCAAATTCATTTTGCCCTTTTGCCGCATGCGGGTCCTGGGGATGCCTTTATGACACCGGCCTTTCAAAAGACACTTGTGGGAAGTTCTTATGCAGGTCAGGTGGGACTACCGACGTTGGATCCGTGGTCAAAATTTTGCGAGATGAATGTTCGCATGTATACCGCCAACGAGACCTTAGTCGCGACGCATCCGTATGCTAGCCTATGGTATACTTGGCCCTTGGATTTGAGGCCCATTTACTATTGGGCTAAAAATGATCAGCGGATTTATTTCTTAGGTAACCCTGTTGTCTGGTGGGGCTCAACCCTCGCCGTCATAACGTTGCTAACGCTTTTATGGACTCAACGACGAGCGCATCAGCCCAAGTCCACCTTTTTGCTAACAGCCTGGGCGATCAATTTTCTTCCATTCATTTTCATCGGTAGAGTGATGTTTTTGTATCACTATTTAAATGCCCTTCTGATGGCCCTCGCCATTGGAGTATGGCTTTTGGCACAAACCAGAAGGCCGCTTTTGTGGTTGAGCCTAGCCGCAGGAGCTTCTTTGGCTTTATTTTTTTGGTTTGCCCCGTTAGTCTACGGGTTGCCACTTACCCTTGAACAATTAGGAGCTCGCCAGTGGTTCGCTTCGTGGCGGTAAGACTTTCAAGAGCTTCATTTCTCGGATCAGAAGAATCAGCGAGAGCACGACGAACGGGCCGTCTGAAAGAGGGCCCGTCAGCAGGACGCCCCATAGCCCCAAAAGTTTGGGCAAAAAGAGCAATAACAAGATGAGGAGAAATTGTCTGCCAATACCTGTCAATAACGAAGGGACAATTTTATTAGCAGACTGATAGTACTGCGACAACAAGAAGGTAAGACCGTATCCGGGTAAGAAGAGAAGAAAAACCCTGAGGGCTAGAGCACCGAGCTTGAGTAACTCCTGATCGTGGCTGTTAAAAATCCAGATCAGCGATTCTGGAAAAAGTTCCATAAAAATGGTCCAGAGGGTTAAAACCAAGGTAGACCAAAAGGCCGTAATCTTCAGAACCTGGTGAACCCGGTGCGGGTTTTGAGCCCCCAGATTAAAACCTATGAGAGGTTGAGCCCCTTGGACCAAACCCAAGACTGGCAACATCACCAACAGCATCACCGTGTTGACTATACCTATCGCCGCAATACCGGTATCGCCTTTGAGAACGGTCATATTGGTGTTGAACTGAATAAAGATGATGATGGAAATCAACTGGAGAGCAAAGGCGGTTAATCCATTCAAAAAGATTTTTGTTATCAGAGTCCACTGGGGAAGTAGATTTTTTCTCGTGATTTTGAGGTGATTCAGGGGAGTTAAATAAAAAGTACTGGAGACCAGCAACCCAAAAAGTTGGGCAAGAACAGTGGCCCAAGCTGACCCAGCAATCCCCATTTTGAGTGATCCTACAAAAATAACACAAAGAATCGCATTAAGGATGGTGCCCGAGACGGCAATGAGCATCGAGGTTTTGGCTCTTCCTTGGGCTCGAATGGGCATACCGACGGCCATGGCTACAGCTTGAAAGATAAAACCTAAAAGTATCACTTGGGTAAAGGTTTTCGCGGGTCCCAAGGTGTGGGGAGTAGCTCCGCAAAGCTTTAAGATCGTATCTAAGTTGCCAGCCGTGACCAGAGTCAAAAGCGCTGAGAAAAAAAGCCCCAGGATGGCGGCACTGCCCAGACTGCGGGCCGCCTCTGTGTATTTCTTTTCACCCAAGAAGAGGGAAATGATGTTGGAAGCTCCGGCCCCCGCTAAAAGCCCAATGCCCAAAGAAACGATCATTAAAGGAAAGGCTAGAGTCACGGCCGCTAACGCTTCGGTACCCAGATACTGTCCCACAACGATCCTGTCCACGACATTGTAAAGGGCATTGACCAGCATCATCGTTATAGAAGGGAGCGAAAATTTCAAAAGAAGCTTTCCGACGGGAGCTTCACCCATTTGGTTCAGATGTTTCATGGATTTCCTTGTCAATGGCGATGAACAGCCTTACTATAAGTCTTGTGAGAAGATAAGGAAAGTCAACTAAGGTAAGGAGTGTACTTTTGAAGGTTGGGTTATTTGGCTTTGGTAAAACAGGGAGAGCGGTGGCTACGACTATCCTCAATAATAAAGAATATATTTTGGAATGGGTTGTTCGTAAGTCAAAAACCTTAGATCACCGTTCAGCACCAGAGTTTCTGGGAATGGAATCTTCAGAACCTGGGTTAATTTACTCCAAAGATGAATGGGATGAAATTGCCAGCAACCACGCCCTGGATGTAGAAGCCATTGTGGATTTCTCTTCACCTGAAAGCATTTATGAATATGGGGAATATGCCCGTCAGCATCAGATTACCATCATCACAGCGATTTCCAGTTATGGAGCACAGGAAATTGCCTACCTCAAGGAACTAAGTCAGTCGACTAGGGTCCTGTGGTCTCCCAATATCACGATTGGAATCAACTTTTTGATTGTTGCCGCCAAAGTCTTACAAAAGATTGCCCCTTACGCAGACATCGAAATTGTCGAAGAACATTTTCGAGATAAGCCCGAGGTTTCGGGTACCGCCAAAATCATTTCTCGCCATTTGGGCTTAGCGACCGAGTCCATCAAGACCATCCGAGCTGGTGGTATTATTGGACGGCACGAAATCTTGTTTGGTTTTCCTTTTCAAACCGTACGCTTGAGTCATGATTCGATCTCCCGTGAAGCTTTTGGTAATGGGGCTTTATTTGCCCTGGATAATGTTTGTTCCAAGCCGACGGGATTTTACACGATGGAAGACCTCATGAAACCCTATTTTGAGGTCTGAGAAACGAATTCTAAACTGTCGAGGCTTCTGAATGTTTACGAAAGTCTTTGTAGTTGAGATTATACTTCTGCATCCTCAGGCTAGCGACTCGTTTGGTTAAACCTAAAAGTTTTGCCGCTTCTGTCACATTTCCCTTGGTTTTACGTAGGGCTTCTAAAAGCATTTGATATTCGACCGCTTCGACTTTGGCTTCCAGCTTGTTGCCTACTTCGAATCGGTCTTCGGAGGGGGCGTTAAGAGAGGGCGGGAGATGATTGGTGTGAATATAATCCGAGTCACTCAAAATAACAGCTCTTTGCAAAACATTCTCGAGTTCGCGAACATTGCCAGGCCATCCGTAGCGTAAAAGCAACCTTTGGGCACCGGTAGTGATGCCCCGGATAGTTTTTCCTGTTTCTTGTGCGAATTTCACGACAAAGTGGTCGGCTAACGTGATGATGTCGGCCCCACGTTCGCGTAACGGAGGCAAAAGAAGCGGAAAAACTGCCAGTCGATAGTATAAGTCTTCGCGGAACGTCCCTTCCGAAACCATCTTTTGCAAGTCTTTATTGGTCGCCGCAAGAATCCTGAGGTCAACTTTGAGCGTTTTATTTCCACCAAGCCGTTCAAAGCTACGTTCCTGAAGCACTCGCAGGAGTTTGGCTTGAAGCGGCAAGGAAAGTTCTCCCACTTCGTCTAAGAAAATGGTTCCTCCGTTGGCTTCTTCAAAGCGACCTTTTCGTTGTTCATTTGCCCCTGTGAAGGCCCCCTTTTCGTGGCCAAATAGTTCACTATCCACCAAGGTTTCGGGCAAGGCCGCACAATTAAAAGCCACAAACGGCCCTTTGTTTCGGTGGCTGTAGTAATGGATGGCCGAAGCGACAAGTTCTTTACCCACGCCGCTTTCCCCTAAAATTAAAACATTGACGTTGACTTTGGCTAACCGTTCAATCATGGCATACACGTTTCGCATGGCTGGGGAAGACCCCAAAAGGTTTTGGGGTTGAAAGCGTTGCTGTAAAGCTTGCCTGAGACGAGAATTTTCTGCTTCGAGTTGAAGTTTGTCTTCATTTTCTAAGAGGTAAATATCCACTTCTTGGGCTATCATGGAAGCGGCGATGGTCAACAGCTCGACATCTTGTTGTAAACAGCCAGGGGTGTCGTAAAGTCGTTCGGCACTAAGCGTGCCCAACACTTTTTTTCCCCGCATGATGGGAACGCAAATGAACGACAAATCTTGCACTTCGTCACGAGTCGCACTCCCCGTGCGATTGAGAAAAGTCGGTTCATCTTTAATACGAGCTACGACAATGGTTTGCCCACTTTCTACAACCTTACCGGTGATTCCTTCCCCTAGCGAGTAAATGCCACGAGCGATTTCTTCTTCTGAAAGGCCTAAACTTTTGTGAACAAATATCTTGCCTGTTTTACGGTGATAAAGGTTGATCATGCCTCGAACGACACGCATATGGCGTTCGAGAATTTGCAACAAGATACTCAAAAGGCTGTTGAGGTCATCATTCTGCGAAATGAGAAAACTCATTTGGTACAACAGCGGCAACACTTTGGCGCGGCACACCGGGGCGTCACAGCTTCTGAGACGTTCTATCGCTTTGTGCCCTTCAAGAGTTGACATGAACTTGCCCCCCTTTTTGAAGACTTTTTAAGAACAATTGATGTGGTGCTTGACCAACTGCTTCTGCTAAGGTCGAACGGAGTGTTTCTAGAAAATGCCTCGCCTCTTCTGACGTCCAAGGATGACCATGCAGATCTGCTAAGTGGAGAAGGGCTTTACGTCCGGAGTGTTTTCCCGCAATCACTCGTCTACGTCCGCCCACACACGTGGGGGGATACGGTTCGTAAAGAGAAAAATCTTTCAACAAGCCATCGACGTGAATCCCTGACTCATGGGTAAAAAGATTTTTTCCCGTGAGAGGGCGATCTCGATCTAAGCCTCGGCCTGTCCATTGCGCCACCATTTTGCTGATCTGAAGAATCTTTCCTAAATCGACACCGCTGTGTTCCTGACGAAGAAGGGTGAGCAAACCTAAGAACTCCTCGAGTCTTGTGTTGCCAGCGCGTTCGCCAATGCCATTCACTGTACAAGAAATAAACTGTGCCCCCGACTCATAAGCTGTTAAAGCATTGGCAGTCGCTAAACCAAAGTCGTTGTGAGCATGAAAATCTAGGGGGAGAGGTTGTCGACGTACCAAGGTGGTGATGGCTGTTTGAACCTCTCGCGGGGTTAAAAGCCCTAGAGTGTCTGCATAGCGGACTCGAACGACACCTAGATCGGCGGCCTGTTGAAACAGCCTCACTAAGCTTTTGAGCGGTGTGCGAGAAGCATCTTCTGCCCCAAAACTGACTTCAACGCTAGCTTGAACGGCCAGGGGAATCAGTTGCTCCATTTCGTTGAGTAACCAAGTTTCGTTCTTCCCGAACTTTTTTTCGAGCATGACCGGACTGGAGGGGGCGGATATATGAAGACAGCGAAAACCTTTCTCAAGACTGAGCTGAATATCCTCAATTCTCAGCCGATTCCAGACGAGGATTTTGGCTTTTTTCTCTGCGTGCTGAATTTGTTGGAGGGTTTGGATCTCGGTCTCTCCCATGGCAGGAATACCGGCCTCTATGTAGGGGACTCCGGCTTCGCCAAGGGCCAGAGCCAGCCGGAGTTTTTGGTCCCGAGTAAAATACAGTCCTGGAGCCTGCTCCCCATCTCTTAGTGTCGTATCGATCAAAATTGAACTTCTCATAAGTACTATCCAATTGTCACAAATACATTTTCGTATTAAAATAGATAATGATCAATATCATTATTCATAAATGTTGCAAAAATGGAGGTGAAAAATGGAAACTTGGTCAAAGTACTGGAGCGAAGGGGATGCCTATTTAAAAGCTGGGATAGGTGGTTGGGCGAAAACCCAGAAATTTCTTCCCGAAGTTGTGTTTAGTTTGGGAACCTTGGCCATTGAAGCCTATTTCTTAGCTTTCTTGGGCAACAGAAATCGCCTCCCAGAGCATCATACGTTTGGACATTTTATTCGAGCTGTTTCAAGTGAGAAGCCCTTTCCCACCGAAGTTGCCGAAGTTTTGAGAAAGCTAGATTTAAAGCAGAATCTTTGTGACTTTGCACCGCACTTGAGCAAACCAACTTTCTGGGAAGTGGAACTCTGCTTAAACACAGCCCAGGAAGTCAGAGATTTTTTATTATCTCTTGAGCCGGAAGGGGTTCGTGTGTGAGGGAAGGACCAGATTTTGCTTGCCTTGCGGACCTTGAAGAGCTCAATTCCTTATTGAGTCTTCTGTTTAGTCAGGAAAAAGAATTCACCCCTAACCCTGAACTCCAAGCCCTTGCCCTCGAACGGCTTCTGAAGGGTTCGGATCGTGCTCAAGTTTTTGTGTATCGTCATCAGGATAAAGCCGTTGGAATGTTAAGTTTGCAAAGGGTCGTGAGCACGGCCTGCGGGGGTGAAGTTGGTCTTCTGGAAGACTTTGTCGTTCAGCCCCCATACCGGGGTAGAGGGTGGGGACGCCGCTTGTTGCAGTTTGCCCTGAACTTTGCGCGACAACAAAATCTCCAGCGCATCACCTTATTGACCGACGCGGACAATGCGTTGGCCCAAAAACTCTATCAAAAAGAGGGGTTTACACCTTCATCGATGTTAGTCCTGAGGTGGGCTCCCTCAGTTTAATCTCTCAGCTTAAGGAGGCTGTACATGAGGATCAGTGCGAAAAATGTTCTCAAGGGAAAGGTGAAGGCGATTTTGACTGGTGCTGTCAACGCCGAAGTCTTGTTAGAGCTAGAAGGAGGAGTTGAGGTTACCTCGGTCATAACCAAAAGCTCGGTGGAGTCACTTGGCCTCAAGGTGGGGGGGAGTGCTTACGCTGTCATCAAAGCCTCGAATGTTCTGATCGGAGTTGATTAGGGTTTTGCTACGTAGTCAACACCCATTTTGCTACTAAAGAGTGAGGCTCTCTATAACTTATTGTTGGACCTCACTGATACCTAGGGTTGAGCCTCACTATAAGGTAGCAGAAAGACTCGAATTTACCTAACAAAAAGCCTGCCACCAATCACCAAAGTGGCAGGCTTACCCTGATACATCAACAACAGCGGAAGCTTTCACATCGCCAGTTCAAACTTCTCAGGGGCCGCATCTCGGTCGATCCTATCCAGGACGGCATTCAAGATACGTTCGGCTAAGCGAAGAGCCCCTTGGTAACCGACCGACGGAAATAAGGTGTGTCCCGACCGATCTAGAACGGGAAATCCAAACCGGACAAACGGCAGATCTTCATCTCGGGCAATATACTTTCCATACGTATTTCCGATCAAAAGATCAACCTTTTCGTTCTTGATGAGTTGATGCAGGTGCAACATATCGCTGGCTTCTGCAATGTTGATCGGTCGCCCTAATCTTTGTGTGACGGCTTCAATGCGGCTGATAAATTTTTTACCCGGTGTACCCGTCACGATGTGAATCGGGATCATATCTAGTTCTACCAAAAACTCGGTTAAAGCTACCAATTGATCCGGGTCACCAAATAAAGCAACCTTTCGACCATACAAATATTGGTGCATGTCACTGATGAGATCCAATAACCTTCCCCGTTCTTCCGTTAGGACATCGGGAACACTGACCCCTGCCATTTTACGCACGGCATCAATAAAACGGTCAGTCCCTGCTAAGCCCAACGGAAGCCCTAAGATTTCGTAGGGAACTTTACATTGGGTATCGAGAAGCTTGGCGGCGGGCCCCGAACAAATGGCCCCTAAGGCAACCGTACCGAGGCTGTTTCCGGCATCTATCAGTTCTGACAGGGGTGTACCTCCCGAAGGGTACATATCAAAGCTTCCCGTTAACGGGGTGTCAAGAACACCCGAGGTGTCAGGAAAAAGAATATGTTTAACCCCAAGGCTGTCCAAGATTCGGTGAAGTTCCCGCATATCTGCGGGTTCTACCCAGCCTGGAATGATATTCAGTTTTCCATTGGGCCTTTGGGTCGTGCGAGAAAGTTGTTGGACCATCGACTTAACCATATTGG
>JAJXWL010000049.1 GCA_021781625.1 bacterium | reverse complement strand
GTATTAAATCCCGCACCAAGGGTGAAGCCGCCGTGACCTTAAGTCTGGGTATTCGGTCCCGTGAAACCTTTCGATTATGGAAAGACGCAGGGGCCGACCGGTATTTGATGCGCTTTGAAACCTCGGACCCGGAACTTCACGCCCGTCTTCGGTGCGGAGTTTCGCTAGAACGCCGACTCGAAGCCCTAGACGACTTGCGTGACTTGGGCTGGGAAGTGGGTTCTGGTTTTATGGTGGGCTTGCCGGGAGAAACAGAAGAGACCCGGATCAACAACGCCCTCTTGTGTTACGAAAAGCACTTTGACATGGTCGGGATTGGCCCATTTATTCCTCACCCCGAAACACCGTTGGCAGACGCCCCCCAACAGCCCCTCGAACTCGCTTTACGGGCGACAGCCTTGGTGCGCCTGCTCCTCCCCCTGGCGAATATGCCCGCCACCACAGCGGCAGGCAGTCTGGATAAGCAGGGACGTGAAAAGATGATGGCCGCTGGAGCCAACGTCCTGATGCCCAATATCACCCCTGAAGACGTCAAAAAGAACTACCTTTTGTATCCCAATAAGATCTGCCTGGATGAGTCCGGCTTTGAATGCATCAACTGCTTGGATATCCGTACCCATTTAGTGCGAAAAACAATTGACTACGCTCGGGGAGACAGCCCCTCCTGGCGCACGGGACAACCTGGATGACCGAAACCGAGAAAGCCGCCGCCAACTTTGGCCGCTCGCGCACCCCCCGCGAGGTCATTCGAGCCTATGCTCTTGTCAAAGAGGCAGCACTTCGTGCGGGGCAAGAGGTCGAACCCCAGTATACGACCGAAGATTTCGAAGTCTTGCTGACGGTATTGGCAGAAATTCGCGAGGGTCAGCACGACGAACGATTTATCTTGCCCCTGGAACAAGGGGGAGCAGGGACCAGTCTTAATATGAACCTCAACGAGGTGGCTTCCGAGCTCGCCAGTCTCCGTGTCGGACGAGCTTTTCATCCGCTTGAGGATCTCAACCGTTTTCAATCGACCAACGATACGTTCTCGACTGCGGTGACGATCCTTGCTTATGAAGGGCTTACCTTGATTGAAAAAAAAGTCATCACCTGGCAAGAAAAACTGGTCGCCCAAGAACAACGCTACGCCCAGGTTCTTGCCCCCGCCCGAACAGAATATCAAGATGCTTTGCCCATGACGGTTGGACAAATGTTCGGGGCTTGGGCAGGTCCCGTCGAACGTGACCGTTGGCGCTTAGCCAAACTCAAAGAACGACTGCGAACCATCGCTTTGGGGGGGACTGCGATCGGGACAGGTTTCGGGGCACCGGTGCGCTACGTCTTTGCCGCAGAGAAGCACTTAAGAAGACTCACTGGACTCCCCTTATCGCGCAGTCAAAACCTCAGCGATGAAATTGCCCACTTAGACAAATATTCGGAACTCGCTGGAGGTTACCGACTCGTTGCTGAAAATCTCTTCCGTTGGGCTGGAGACCTCCTGTTTTTAACTTCGAGTCCTGTTGGGGAATTCCGGCACCCCAACCTCCAAGCCGGGTCATCCCTGATGGCCGCCAAAACCAACCCCGTCCTGCTGGAGTTTATTCAAGGCCTTGCCGTCGAGGTCCAAGGCGAAAGCTACAAGGTGTCTTTGGGAACTCAGTCAGGCCGTTTGGCCCTCAATGCGTTTTTGCCTTTTGTTTTGAAAAGTCTTTTAGCCCAGCAGAACGCCTTAGGCCGTGCCTTAGACGCTGCCGTTGTCTTGTTGGAACGCCTTGAAGTACGTGAGCAAGTTCTCAAGAATCACTTGGCTCGGTCTGCCGCTCTGGCCAATGCACTGGTTCCCTTACTGGGCTATGATAGGGTAAAAAAGGTGTTGGCCGCCTGGGAAGCCTCACCCCCAGAAACCTGGGCCGCCGTCGAGACCCTCTTAACTCAAGAATTGGGCTTAACACCCGCCGAGGTCGGCGCTTTGTTAGAGGCGCAAACCTTGACGACGTATTTAGCCCCACCTCAGGAGTCACCATGAGCACCCCCCAAGCCACCCCACTCGCCGAACGCTTGTCCATTGTATTTTACGGCTTACGCAATGCCGGAAAGTCCAGTTTATTGAACTCTTTCTTAGGGACAGAGACGGCCATCGTCTCGGCAGAACCAGGGACCACCACGGATCCCGTCACTCGGGCCTTCGAGCTGGGAGAACTTGGTCCAGTCGCTTTAGTGGATACGGCAGGGCTCGACGATGTTGGTGAGCTTGGGCAACTGCGGGTCCAAAAAAGCCGCGAGAAGTTAGCGGTTAGCGATGTTCCTGTCTTGGTTTCTCGAAGTGACCTCCCGCCATCCCCGTTAGAAACCACCCTTTGGGAAGAATTGATCGAAAAGAAACCCGCCATGACCTTGGTGCTGACCCATGTGGACTTAGGGGTTCATCCCGAAAAAAAAGCCTGGGCCGAACTTCGCGGGGGGATCCGCGTCAACAACCTAACCGGGGAAGGGGTTCTCGAATTCCGTAAGCTTTTGCAAAAAAAAGCAGCCTTAGCAGAACGGGAAATTTCTCCTCTAGAGGGTCTGGTCAACGAAAATGACTTTTTGATTTTAGTCACCCCCATTGACCTAGCCGCCCCCAAAGGACGTCTGATTTTGCCGCAGGTCGAAACCATCCGAGATGTCCTCGATAAGGACTGTGCCTGCTTAGTCGTGAAAGAACGCGAACTGAAAGATTTTTACGACCGCTTAGGAGTCAAGCCCAAGTTGGTCATTTGCGATAGCCAAGTGTTTTCTAAAGTCGCTTCGGATATTCCCGAAGACCAGCCTCTTACTTCGTTTTCGATCGTCTTTGCTCGCAAGAAGGGCGACCTCAGCGTGTACTTAGACGGGATAACAGCCCTAGAACGTATTAAACCCGGAGCCAAGGTGCTCGTCCTGGAGGCCTGTGCTCACCACAAACAAGCTGACGACATTGGAACCGTTAAGATTCCCCGCCTGTTTCATCAAATGGTTCAATCCCGCGCTGTTTTTGAACATAAGAGAGAGATTCCCGACGACGAGGAATTAAGCAAGTATTCCCTTGTCGTAAACTGCGCCGGTTGTATGGTATCACGAAATAAAATGCTGACCAGGATCGACAAACTCAAAGAATTGGGGATCCCTGTCATCAATTATGGGCTGTTCCTGGCCTGGGCCAACGGCCTTTTGCCTCGGGCGATTTTACCCTTTCCCGAGGCCCAAGGGTTGCTTAGCGAACGGTTTTCCAGGTCATAGGAAAGGTCACCACTCCGCCCAAGTCAGCTCCCAACGTAAACTTCTTCCAGAGCGAATAGCACGGGATCATCACCAACCCCGAAACAGATTTTCCTGGATCTACGGTGGTCTTTCGTAAAAGATTGTTCTTTAAATACTCAACTCTTTGCTCTAAGTTCTCAAGCCTGATCTGATGAGTCACCTCATTATCAGTTTGGGTTTCGTTGTTTTCGTGAATTTGATGTTCACTTTGCTTATCGCCCGAAAGGGCTCCCGGCAAGGAAACAAGGCTGGATATCGCATTCAGGGAGCTTGTGACAGCATAAGAAGTTTTTTCGTTAGACACGGCCTGCTCGGCCTCAGTAATGAGCTGCTCTGCGCTGAGGGCATTCGTCTTCTCAGGGGGAGCTTTTTCCAGAACATACCCTTGACTTTCGCCTGGTGGGAGCGAAGGTTGGGTTGGTAATTTTCCCATATAGCCAGGCTCCACGGCCGAAAAGAAGTTTTCATCACTCACCAATAGGGGCTGAGTAGAATGATTCGTTACGGTTACAAAAACTTTTTCAAGTCCTTCATCCCCATACCAATAACTTCCCGTGGCTTCATATTTCACGAAGCTCAAGTCCACTTGAGCCAACGGTGTGGATTTCTGGTATAGCCCAGAACCATCCTTCCAAACTGAGGGATCCCCCAAAGGAACAGCAATTGTACTGGAACAAGCGGTTAAGAAAGAAAAACCGACAATAACCATAAAGGGTAAAAAAAATTTTTTCATGGAAGGACTATATCTCATGTCAAAGAAAGATTTCTTAAAATTTTCTTACTCTTGCTTAAAATCTAAAATTCTCTTAGAACGACTCCAGTAGATGAACGGGAGACTCCTATGAACCCTCAAAAAGAGAAATACGAAGCCGACAAATTAGCCAAACGACTGCGGCATTATACCGGAGACGCGATTCACGACTTTAACATGATTGAAGACGGCGATCGAGTTATGGTGTGCGTCTCGGGCGGCAAAGATAGTTTCAGTCTTCTTCAGCTCTTATTAAGTCTTCAGCGCAATGCTCCCGTTCGTTTTGAACTTGTCGCCGTAAATCTCGACCAAAAGCAACCCGGGTTTCCAGCACATATCCTTCCGAAATACTTTGAAGAGCTCGGCATAGAGTACCGGATCGTTGAACGCGACACGTACAGCATAGTCCGGCGTCTCATTCCCGAAGGACAGACCACCTGCAGTTTGTGTTCCCGCCTTCGTCGGGGCATCCTGTACAAAACCGCTGATGAGCTGGGGGCGACCAAGATCGCTTTGGGGCATCATCGCGATGATATTCTGGAAACTCTCTTTTTAAATATGTTTTACGGTGGGAAACTCAAAGCCATGCCGCCTAAACTGATCAGCGATGATGGACGCCATATTGTCATTCGCCCTCTCGCCTATTGCCGTGAAAAAGACATCGAAAAATTTGCTCATATTCAACAGTTTCCGATCATCCCCTGTGATTTGTGCGGCAGTCAGCCCCATCTTCAGCGAAAAGTCATCAAGAATATGATGCAGGATTGGGATAAACGCTTCCCCGGCTCCCTTGAATCCATGCTTCGTGCCGTTCAGAATGTCGTTCCCTCACACTTGGCCGACCCCCGCTTATACGACTTTAAAAACCTCAAAACGCAGGACACACCCTTTCCCAACGGAGACCTCGCCTTTGATGAAGAATGTGCCGTCAGGGATTGGGGTTTGCGCCCGGTCCCAAGCCTTTAACCCTCGGACTTTCTTGAAAACGAGAAAAATTTCTTGACTTTCTTGGTCCAGATGGACAATATACTCATATTGAACATAAGGGGGTCTTTATGACGACAACCCTTCCGGCTTTTACCCCGGAGGTACGCCAGCGTACGGCAGAGCTGTATGCTAAACTCAAACACCATATCCCCGAGGTAGAATGGGCCCTGACTGCGCCGATCATTGATGAAATTCGACGCCTTAAAACTGAGAAAAACGCTTTAATTCTGGCTCACAACTATATGACCCCTGAGATTTTTCATGGTGTCGCCGATATTGTGGGTGACAGCTTGGCCCTTGCCCGTGAAGCCGCCCGCGCTAAAGCAGAGATCATCGTCATGTGCGGGGTTCACTTTATGGCCGAAACGGTCAAAATCCTCAATCCCGAAGCCAAGGTTTTGATAGCGGACTTAGAAGCGGGGTGCTCACTAGCCGATTCGATCACCCCCGAAGATGTGGCTTATTTACGAAAACTCTACCCCGGCGCTCCGGTGGTAACCTATGTGAACACCTCTGCCGCCGTGAAGGCCGCCAGCGATGTGTGCTGTACCTCTGGCAATGCCCTCGAAGTGGTCGAAGCCCTCGACGCTGACGAAATTATCTTCATCCCCGACCAATACCTCGCTCGCAACATCGCTCGTCAAACCAAAAAAACCATTCGAATTTGGCAAGGTGCTTGCGAAGTTCACGAGAAGTTTACACCGGCAGATATTGCCCAAATGCGTAAAGATTACCCCGGGGTTTCTGTGATGGCTCACCCCGAATGCCCCCCCGAAGTGGTCAACGCTGCCGATTATGCCGGCTCCACGGCGCAAATGATTCGCTTTGTTCGGGATACTAAGCCCAGCCGGGTGGCCTTAATCACCGAGTGTTCCATGAGCGATAACGTCGCCGTGCAATTTCCTGAGGTAGATTTTGTTCGCCCTTGTAACCTGTGCCCCCACATGAAAAAGATCACCCTACCCAAAATTCTGGACACCCTTGAACGAGAAAGCCCCGAAGTAACGGTAGACCCGCAGTATATTGAACCGGCTCGGCGTGCTATTGAAAGAATGCTGGCCGTACAAGCCGGTTAACTCCCGAGATCACGACTTTGAGAACCGAAACTTGGGATGCCGTAGTCGTAGGTACCGGTCTCGCGGGGATGACAGCCGCCTTAGCCCTCAAGCCGCTGAAAACTTTATTGATCACCAAAACAGATAAATTGGAAAGCGGTTCAACGCCTTGGGCTCAAGGCGGCATCGCTTTTCCTGTGGATGAAGCCGATATTCCTAGCCACATTCAAGACACGCTAGAAGCCGGCGCTCAAGCTGGCGACCCTCAAGCCGTGACCTTTTTAATCCGCCAAGCCCCCCTGGCCCAAGCTTGGCTTGAAGAGCTGGGGTTTCCCTTTGACCGCAATCCAGATGGTACATATGACCGAGGCCAAGAGGGCTCCCATTCTCAGCGCCGCATCCTTCATGCGGGAGGGGATTCTACGGGCGCTGTTTTGTCGCAATTCTTTGCCCAAAAAGTTGCCCAAGCATCTCACCTAACCCTGCGAACACAAGTCTTTGCGGCCAAAGTGAGCACGGATGCGGAGGGGACTTCGGGAATATGGCTTTGGGATGACCAAGGCCCTTTGCTGGCGGTGACTCGTCGCGTTATTTTGGCTACGGGGGGATGGGGCCAAGTCTTTCCCCGCACTACAGCCCCCGCTGAAAGCACTGGTGACGGTGCCGTATTGGCCCTGGGTTGCGGGGCTGACTTACGCGACCCCGAAATGATTCAGTTTCATCCTACGGGGTTAGATACCCCAGCTTTAGGACAAGTTCCCCTCTTGACCGAAGCCCTTCGGGGAGAGGGGGCGCCCTTAGTGACCTCGCGCTTTAACCACGAGGATCTGGCCCCTTTGCCCATACCACACCCCTTAGGCGCCCTTGGACCACGCGATACCGTGGCTCGAGCGGTTTATGAATACCGTCAACGTGGCTGGGGAGTCTGGTTGGATGTCCGGCGTGTTCCCCGTTTGGAACAGCACTTCCCCACGGCCTGTTCTCTAGCCCGTCAGTCAGGGTTTAACCCGCTTCAAGCCCCCCTCCCCGTGACACCCGTTGCCCATTACGTGATGGGCGGCGTCAAGACCAACCTCGAGGGCCGTACAAAGGTTCAAGGTTTATACGTAATCGGCGAAGCCGCTTCCAGCGGTGTCCACGGGGCCAACCGCCTGGCCTCCAATAGTCTTTTGGAATGCTTAGTTTTTGGCCTCTCCAGTGCCCGTTCTGCTAAAGAACTACAGCACACCCCAGGCGACCAAAGCTCCTTGAGCCCTGAAAACCCCCTAAAAAACTTTGCGAAAGCTTTTCCCCAACAGCGGGTCCCGGTCGAGGCTTGCGAACAGTTTAAAGCGGCAATTCAAAACCAGACCTACCAGGCGGGAGGCCCTGTTCGGGAAGGCCAGGAACTCCTCACCGGTTTACAAGAGCTCAAGCACTTACAGCAACAATGGCGACAAGCGGCAGTACTCCCCCTGACCGAAGAAACCCCACGGAAAGAGATGCAGGCGTTTTGGGAAACTGAAAATCTTTTTGTGCTAGCCCAAAAAATTCTTGAAGGCGCGTTAGCGCGAACGACGAGCCTGGGGGCTCACTTTCGCCGCGATTCGCTATGAACGAGTCCATGTCCGGGTTTACCCTGCGTACCTTACCAGGCCAAGTTTATCATTGGCTTGAAGGTCTCGAAGACTGGGGCCGAGAAGAACACCGACGGCTGGTTGGTGAATTGCCTCAACCACTTTTAGACGACGTGCTGGCGTATTCCCCAAAGGGAAAAGGCCAACCTCTTTGGGTCAAGAATGTTTGGTACAGTCCGGTCGAAATCCGTTTTTCCTCGATAAACGAAGCCGCCCAAGCCCTGAGAAGCTTGGGGGCCTTATGGTCAAACGTCCCGGGGCGGCTACATCGACGCGCAGCTTTGATTCAAGACAAGTTGCCTCGCCTTCCCCAAAAGCCTAAACCTTTTCCGTTTCCCTTGCCCTCGACCCCCTTAGGGGCTTGGACTTTATTGGAAGAAAACACCCTTTGGGCGTCACCAAACTGCCGCAACCCCTTTCCTCAGGGGACCCCACCCCTCATGGAAAATAAAAGTGATCCTCCAAGTTCCGCCTACGCTAAGCTTCAAGAAGCCTTATTGTATTATGGTAAAACTCCACAACCGGGAGATTTTTGTCTCGATTTAGGGGCAGCCCCGGGGGGCTGGACCTGGGTCCTCTTGGAACTGGGAGCTACCGTACACAGTGTCGACCGAGCCCCGCTAGACGCAAGGCTTTTGAGCCGGCCAGGACTCACCACCCGTCAACAAGACGCTTTTTCGCTCACCCCAGACCAATTCGATGCGGTAGATTGGTTAGTATGTGATGTGATTTGTTACCCCGCCAAGCTCTGGTCTTGGCTTGAACCTTGGCTGGCCAGCGGCAAGGTTAAACATTACGTCGTCACCATTAAAATGCAAGGAGAGCCTGACTGGGATACCCTGGAACGTTTTGCCCTCGTTCCAGGGTCCCGGTTGCTTCACCTAGCCCACAACAAACACGAAGTGACGTGGATCTTTTAATGCTAAACTAAAAGAGAGTCTGCTGAAAATGTCATTGTAGAAGATGTAGATAAATCAGTGGTATAAGGAGTAATAAAATTTGCATTGTTATAGACAGTGTCTACCGTTAGAGTAGAAGCAGAAGTGGCTGAATACGCTGCATATTGAAGTGTGCCTGTGTTATCAAACCCTTCTTCATCATAATAACTTACATTTGTGGTTGTAATCGTCGACATAGTTAAGCCACCTTTATCATCAGCATAACCATAAATAGAATACGACCCTCCTGTTGATAACGTAAAGGACATTTTGGCAAATACACCGTTAACGGTTGAACTAGCATCGGCTTGCACATCCATTTTAAAGACGTTTCCTGTTCCGTCTTTAAACTCGACAGCTGACGACTTGCTAGTTGCGTCGTAAGTAATTTCCATAGTTGTGGAGCCGCTTGTCAATTCCATCAAAACCTTGGAACGATCCGTTGACCATTGGTAGGTTAAAGTCATGCTAGAGTTACCAGAACCCATTGTTCCACTAAAATTACTATTCAACGTTGAATTGGGTACAGACGCATAAGTAACATTTGTTAAGCTTGCCGAGGTACCGACAGTGCCACTTGCCGAGATTTGCTCACTTGCAGGTAAGTAGGCATTAATGGCATCAAGCATTCCCTGAGTCATAGTAACCGATTCTGTGGGATGAACTGTCGTAGATGCCGTCAACTTATTTTGAGTGATCATGGCATCAACAACTATTCCCATCATAAACATGACAGGTGTAATAGTACTAGTAAGTTTTGCCATGTTCTTTATTTGGTAGTATCCACCAGCTAAATATGAATAACCTGAAGTAGTTGTACCAGTTGAAGCTGAAACAGCTCTTGAAGGGGCAATATCAGATGTTGTCCCACCAGTTGTCGTGAGTGATGTTGGTAATTTTACTGAAAGAGTACTTGGCAATACCGTGTTGGTGTAAGTGGTACTATTTGTCGTAGTCGTCCCGGTTGTCGAGGTTGAACTCGTGCTACTGCTCGAAGTGGGTTGTGAACACGAGGCAAACACCAGCGCCAAACCAACGGCAAGTGCCGATATAACAGAGATTTTCATCGTTTTCTCCTCTTTGAGCATTTTTACAAGAAATTGCTCAAAAGAAAGTTTATCACGGGTTTTTTAAAAAACAAGCAACCAAGTCAGATTATTCTACCAATCTATAGCCGGCTTCCCTAGGGACGTTAAATAGGCGTTTGTTCGGCTAAAAGGTCGGGACCCAAAAAAG